>JAILPF010000213.1 GCA_024699575.1 Acetatifactor sp.
CCTTTTACAATTTATGAAAATGTTCATTTAAGATGATTTACAGATACTGTATAATCAGAACCAATTCTATACACTGAGACGCTATCTGTCAATCATTTTTTATAACTTTCCGCAGTGCTTTGCACAAGGTAAAGGCCATAAAAATCTTGATGCAGTCCGGGAGGATGAAGGGAAAAACACACCATCCAAGAACTGTTGAAAGCATTACAGCACCAGAGGTGCGGATGTACATAAACATAAACCAGGCAGTCCCGAATGCGTAACAGACAAGAAGTCCGACAATCATAGAAAGAACCAATGCCCAGGTTTTGCGACCAAACAGTTTTTCAAACAACCACATGATAAGTGCTGAGAAAATGAAACCGATGATATAACCGCCGGTTGTGCCAAAGAGGACACCCACGCCGCCGGAAAAACCTGCAAAAACAGGAATGCCGATTGCCCCAAGCAGGATATAAACCAGCACGGAGAGTGTGCCGCGTTTTCCTCCCAAGAGGGCTGCTGCTAAAAAGACTGCGAAGGTTTGGAGGGTGAAAGGGACGGCAGCCGGGATGGAAATCCAGGAACAAATCGCAATCAAAGCTGCAAATACTGCAATGTAAACCAGGTCAATTGTCTTGAAGTTTGTCTTTGTGTTTTTCATAAATAAACCTTCCTTTATGTAAATTGTTTTTATGCATCTGCAATGGTAACACTTCCCATACTGATTGTCAACTGTATATAAAATCGGGTTGACATTTCAAAACAAAAAATGTGCTCCCCTTCTCGGAATTACACGTTGAGAAGGGAAGCCTTTCTTACAGACCCTTTGAAAATAGTTTACAGCTCACCATTTTTGTATTTAGCAACAATGTTCTGGATTCTTTCACTGGGGTTCAATAAATCGCTGATGGAAGAATCGTGGTTTAATGTATCAATCAGATATGCGATATATTTACTCATGTCGCAGGTGATATACCAGTCACGGCTTAAGAGCTCAGGGCTCTGGTAAATCAGGTTGGTAGTGAGAACTTTGTCGATGATACCATCCTCATACGCCTTGTCGAATTTATCAAGTCCGCTGGTAAAGAGACCGAAAGTAGCAAATACAAAAATACGATTTGCTTTGCGTGCTTTTAATGCGGCAGCAACTTCCAGAACACTTTCGCCGGAGGAAATCATATCGTCTATAATAATCATGTCTTTGTCTTCAACACTTGTACCCAAAAATTCATGAGCGACAATGGGGTTGCGCCCGTCCACAATCTGAGTGTAATCACGTCTCTTGTAGAACATACCCATATCAAGTCCCAATACGTTAGCGATATAGATTGCACGGCGCATACCGCCTTCATCAGGGCTGATTACCATCATGTGGTCGGAATCAAGCTGAAGTCCTTTTACGTTCTTTAAAAGCCCTTTAATAAACTGATATGCAGGCTGTACAGTTTCAAATCCATGAAGAGGAATAGCATTCTGTACACGAGGGTCATGTGCATCGAAGGTAATGATATTATCGACACCCATTGCTACCAGCTCCTGCAGTGCAAGCGCACAGTCTAAGGATTCTCTGGAGGTTCTCTTGTGCTGGCGACTCTCATAAAGGAAAGGCATAATTACAGTGATTCGACGGGCCTTTCCGCCAACAGCAGCGATGATTCTCTTCAAATCCTGATAGTGGTCATCGGGAGACATATGATTCTCATATCCGCACAGGGAATATGTCATGGAATGATTGAGGACATCTACAAGGAGATAGAGGTCTGTACCACGTACGGACTCCATGATCATACCCTTCGCCTCACCGGAACCGAAACGGGGAACTTTTGCATTCAACAGATAAGAATCTCTCTGATATCCTGCAAATGCAAGAGAATCTTTGTGCTCGCTTTCACGCTCTGCTCTCCATTTTACAAGGAATTTGTCTACCTTCTCGCCGAGAATGCGACAGCCTTCCAAAGAGATGATACCTAATGAACCAACAGGTATAGTTTCCAAGTTACGTTTTTCTTCACGATTAGCCATGAAAAAAAGTCCTCACTTTCTACGAAATAGATAAATTTGTGTTACGTTTTTTAAGCATACGAATATCCGGACCGGTCAACTTACAGAATTGATAATTACTTGTAAGTCTGGAAAAAACTCTGTCAGAGTATCGATCCCTTATTTCTTCAAGACTTAAATTGGTTGAGATAATAGTGGATTTTTTGCGCAGGTGCCTCTCGTTTAAACAAGAAAACAGCTGAGAAGACACAAACTGATTGGTCAGCTCAGTACCTAAGTCATCTATAATCAGAAGATCACATTGATATAAATCTTCATAAAAAGATACGAGCTCATTTTTTCCCTCAGAATGAAAGGTGAATTGAGCCAGTCGCTCGAACATGCCTACTGCACTAAAATAAATGACAGAATTACCATTTTTTAATAATTCATTTGCTACACAGCCGGATAAAAAGCTTTTTCCGGTTCCTACTGTACCATAAAAGATTAGATTATGGTAGTCCTGTTCGAAGTTTTGTACAAAATTTTTACAAATATCAACTGTGCGTTTAAAACGCTCTAAATCGTCGTTTGCATAATAATGATAGGATAGCGTTGTGAAGTTTTCAGAGGAAATCATATCCTGAATATTGGATTGATCGTACAGCAATGCAATTTCACGATTGCGGAAACAATGACACTTTTCTTTTAAGCCTGTTTCTGACTGAATATATCCGGTATCCTTGCAGTCGGTGCATGTATAGATGGGGTCGAGATAATCCGTCGAATACCCAGCATCTTGAAGAAGTTGCTTCTTGCGGGCAGAAATCTGGGATAGAGAGCTATGCACATCATCGGTGCCGGAGACATCCTCCCCGAGAGCCATCATAACCTGTCGGACGGCAATACTTCCCATGGAGGAATCCAGCTCGCGGTACTCCGGAAGCATTGAGTAAATCTCATCTCGACGTGCAGCTTCTTTTGCGTGATTCATGTCACGAATGCGTTCATATTCTCTCATGATGGTGTCATACTGTTGTTTGTTCAATCCCACGATGCTTACCCCATGTCTTTCTGCAATTAGTTGCTTAATAGCTCTTTTTCAAGTTCGTCAAAATCATAATCATTTTGTGCAAACTGGTTGAATTTATTGGCGGCTGCTGCCGGTTTTGATGTAGAACGACGCTTTTGATAGGATTCATCAATTTTGTGAATATCTGCTTTGTGATGAACATTCTCCTGTCTCCAGCGGCTTAAGATTCCCTCAGCATACTCAAAACGATGGCGGTCTGTGGCCAGCACTGTGCGTTCGCATGCTTCAAGGATAATATCCGTGCTGAAACCGTACTCTTTAACCCAACGGTTGATAAATTCCAGTTCCTTGGAGGTAGGAGAACCGTTTTTGCCCAGTTCGCTCATGATAGCGTAAACATTTCTGTCATATTTGGTAGAAAACTTCTGAGCCTGCTTTGGGGTGGCTATTCCTTCTTCAGCCCAGTTAACAGCTACTTTCTCTATGTATTTGAAATCTTTTTTACCGCGGTCTACGCAGTATTGAAGGAGATAATCAATCAAATCATCCGAGAAATGCAAAACATCCGTAAAAAACAGGATGGACTTCATTTCAGATGGAGTAAGAGGTTTACCGATGTAAGATTCAGCGATGAACAACAATTGCGCAGTAGATTCCGCGTTCTTGAAGGCTCTCAACTGATCCGCAGAATATACCGGCTTTGCAAAAGCAGGTTCCTCAATCACTTGAGGTTCTTCCGCAACTTCGACCGCAGGAGCAAGGTTGAGAGACATAGCGGGAGCTGCTGACAGCGCAATGTTCCCTCTGCGTGAAGATGGAACAGGTGCACTTAAATCGCGCAGATGTATCCCAACGAGGTTACGATCTTCATCGTAATCTAAATCGAGAATCTTCTTCTTCTCCCAATATTTTAAGGCGCGGTTAACGTCCTTTTCTGTATGGTTAAACTTGTCTGCAATATCGGATACACTGGTAGCGCGATTGGCATTCAGCATGCGGATAAGGTAAAGATAGACCTTGAGCTGAGCGTCATTAGCATCCTCCATATATTCATCTATAAAACGGTTTGGAACAACCGTAGAATCCTGATAATCATCCTTATAAATTGTTACGTGAGCCATAACACTTCAGTCCTTTCCTTCCCCTCATGCCCTTTTTTCAGAGCAAGTCAAAGTATAGCATAAGGGATTTGAAAAGAAAATAGTCAATTTCCCGAATTGGAATCATCTTTCCAAAGGCGGAAAAAATGTGGATAATGTGGATAATGTGGATAAAACGGTGCATGAAAAAATTGATTGCCGAGAATACAAAGCAAAAACATGATTTAGAAAGTTGGAAATATCCACATGCAAATAAAAAATATCCACAGCCGAAAAAACATGGAATGCTTTTTCGATTGTGGATAATGTGGACAATTATTTTCCTAAAAGGCTTTCGCCGATTTTTAGGACATCTCCGGCGCCCATAGTTATCAACATGTCACCGTTTATGCAATTTTCTAATAAATAATTTTCGACCTCATCAAAGGTAGGAAAATAGAGACATTCTTTTCCAAGGGCCTGCACTTCCTGCTGTAATGTCCTGGAGCTGATGCCCAGATTATCTGTTTCCCTTGCCGCATAGATGTCTGTGAGAATCACTTTGTCGGCATGGGTGAGTGCCAGAGCAAAATCTTTCATAAAAGCTTTGGTGCGGCTGAAGGTATGGGGCTGGAAGACACACCAGAGTGTCTTATGCGGATATTTTGCCGCAGCGGATAAGGTTGCAGTTATTTCTGTGGGATGATGTGCATAATCATCTATTATGGTGACTCCACCGATGGTGCCTTTGTATTCGAAACGACGATCGGTTCCGGTGTAATGACGGAGGGCATCGGTGACAGCTTCGGCATCGATGGATAATAAATCTGCCAGGGCAGTGGCAGCAGTTGCGTTGCTGACATTATGGAGTCCGGGAACCTGCAGGGTAATAGGACGAGCCTCGCCTTTTCCTCCGTGAAGAAGAAAGGAGGGATGCCCGAATTCGTCGTAAGTGATGTCGGACGGATAGTAATCAGCAGTCGTTCCATCACTTGTGACAGGGCTGTCACAATAGGTGATGACGCGGCAGGGTAAGTCTTTGGTTATTTCCCGATAATCGGGAATGCTTCCATTGATAATCAGACAGCCTTCCGCCGGAAGAAGTTCGGCAAATTTCCGGAAGGAGTTGCGAATATCGGCAAGGTCTTTGAAAAAGTCCAGATGGTCTTCCTCAATGTTCAAAATCAATCCAATCGTTGGATGAAAACTCAAAAAACTGTTGGTGTACTCACAGGCCTCTGTGACAAAATAGTCATTTCCGCCCACACGGATATTACCGCCGATGGATTTCAGCATACCACCGATTGATAAAGTGGGATTGGTATTTGCGCGCATTAATATCTCACTGATCATGGAGGTGGTTGTGGTTTTACCGTGCGTACCGCTGATAGCGATAGAGGTCTTATAGTTCAACATTAACTGTCCCAAGAGTTCTGCTCTGGTCAGGGATGGGATGTTTTTCTGCATGACAGCGATGTACTCGGGATTGTCTTTGTGGATGGCACTGGTGAAAACAGCGCAGTCGATATCATCAGTAATATTTTCTGCACGTTGTCCATAAAATACATGGACTCCCTTTTCTTCCAGACGCTCCGTGAGTGTGCTTTTGGAACGGTCAGAACCGGATACGCTAAAACCGGCATCAACCAGAATCTCAGCAAGCCCGCTCATACTGATTCCGCCGATTCCGACAAAGTAAATAGAGGACGGATGATTAAAGTCTATTTTGTACATAATTACACTTCCTTATTATTGGTATAAAACTGTTACCCTATATTATATACATGTTGCATGGAAAAAACAAATAGTAAATAAAAACCCAGGAAATTGCGAAATTGTGCAAAAATTTCAGAAAAAGATTGACGATAAATATTCCATTTCAGATGACGTTGTGTTATAATCAAAATATCGGTTAGAAGTAAAAGGCTAGAATGAGGTGACAACATGATTAGAAAAGAAATGATTGCTATGTTACTGGCAGGTGGACAGGGGAGCCGTCTGGGAGTTCTAACATCAAAGGTGGCCAAACCGGCCGTCGCCTTTGGCGGAAAATACCGAATTATCGATTTCCCGCTTTCCAACTGTATCAATTCGGGTGTGGATACCGTCGGTGTGCTGACGCAGTATCAACCCTTACGGCTGAATACCCATATCGGGATTGGGATTCCATGGGATTTGGACCGTAATATTGGTGGGGTAACGGTTCTTCCACCCTACGAAAAAAGCAGTAACAGTGAATGGTATACAGGAACTGCCAATGCGATATATCAGAATCTGGAATATATGGAGAGCTTTAATCCGGAGTATGTTCTGATTCTGTCCGGAGACCATATCTATAAAATGGACTATGAGGTGATGCTTGATTTTCACAAGGCGAACCATGCGGATGTTACAATTGCGGTAATGCCTGTTCCTATTGAGGAGGCAAGCCGTTTTGGAATCATGATTGCCGATGAAAATAAACGTATCACGGAATTTGAAGAGAAACCGGAACATCCAAGAAGCAATCTGGCAAGTATGGGCATTTACATATTTAACTGGAAGACATTGAAAGATGCATTGATTGCCCTGGCAGATCAGCCATCCCTGGATTTTGGAAAACATGTGATTCCCTATTGCCATGATCAGGGAGCTCCGCTTTATGCCTACGAATTTACAGGCTACTGGAAAGATGTCGGAACGCTCAGTTCTTATTGGGAAGCGAATATGGAGCTGATTGACATTGTTCCTGAGTTTAATCTTTATGAAGAATACTGGAAAATCTACACAAAGAGTGAGATTCAGCCGCCACAGTACATGTCTGATGACAGCGTCGTGGAGAGATGTATCATTGGTGAGGGATCTGATATTTTCGGTGAAGTGTACAACTCGGTCATTGGCTGTGGTGTGACGATTGGAAAAGGCACTGTTGTAAGAGATTCCATCATTATGAACCACACACAGATTGGGGAAGGCTGTGAGATTCATAAAGCAATTGTTGCAGAGAATGTTGAGATTCAGGACAATGTAAAACTGGGAGTGGGTGATGATGCTGAGAATGAACTTGCTCCACATATTTATAATAACGGACTTGTGACAATCGGGGAGAGAAGTGTGATTCCGTCAGGAGTCTGTGTTGGTAAAAACACTGTTATCTCCGGTGTTACGACTGCAGAAGACTATGAAGCTTCCTATCTGGCGAGCGGAAAAACTTTAATTAAGGAAGGGGAAGAACAGTGAGAGCAATCGGAATTATTTTAGCGGGTGGAAATAATCACAGGATGAGAGAGCTGTCACAGAAACGCGCAATCTGTGCAATGCCGATTGCAGGAAGTTATCGCAGCATTGACTTCACCCTGAGCAATATGTCAAACTCACACATCCAAAAGGTGGCGGTGTTTACGCAATATAATGCCACCAGCCTGAACGAACATCTGAATTCCTCAAAATGGTGGGATTTTGGACGTAAACAGGGTGGATTATACGTGCTGACACCTGTTGTGACGGCACAGAACAGCAACTGGTATCGCGGAACGGCGGATGCCATATATCAGAACCTGAATTTTTTGAAAAACAGCCATGAGCCATATGTGGTGATTGCATCCGGCGACTGCATTTATAAAATGGACTATAATAAGGTTCTGGAATACCATATCGATAAGAAAGCGGACATCACGGTTGTCTGCAAAGACATGGGACCGGATATGGATGTGGAACGCTACGGTACACTCAGGATGAATGAGGATTATCGTATCGAGGAATTTGAAGAAAAACCGCTTCTGGCAAAAACCAATACGGTTTCCTGCGGAATTTATGTAGTGCGCAGGCGACAGCTGATTGAAATGATTGAGAAGTGTGCCGAGGAAGACCGATACGATTTGGTGAAGGATATTCTGATTCGGTATAAGGATGTGAAACGAATTTATGGGTACAAAATATCCGACTACTGGCGTAATGTTGCAACAGTTGAGGATTATTATGAAACCAATATGGACTTCTTAAAACCGGATGTTCGCAACTACTTTTTCAAGCAATATCCTGATATCTACTCCAAGGTGGATGATTTGCCGCCGGCTAAATACAATCCCGGGGCACATATCCGCAACAGTTTGATTTCCAGCGGATGTATTGTGAACGGTGTTGTAGAAAATTCCATTGTGTTTAAGAAAAGCTATATTGGTAATAATTGTACCATTAAAAATTCCATTATTCTCAATGATGTGTATATTGGGGACAACACCTACATTGAGAACTGTATTGTGGAAAGTCGCGGTACCATACGCGCAAACTCTCACTTTGTGGGAGAGGAATCGCCGATGATTGTGGTGGAACGCAATGAGAGGTATATGATTTAAGAAAGGTATTGATGCACGGTAACAATGGAGCAAAAGGCATGATGGTTGCATCCCGTGTTGCGGATGCTACGGAATGGAGGGAAACAT
>JAILPF010000256.1 GCA_024699575.1 Acetatifactor sp.
CCAGTGGATGCTTTGCGCTTCCCTTTGTAGAATGGCTTAACATTGCAATGATGGGTTTCGGACCTACCAGAGCTCTGAAACTTCTCGCAGAGGTATCTGCAATCGCCGCCAATTCTTCTGCTGTTGGATCCTGATTCAATCCACAGTCAGCAAAAATAAATGTACCGTTATCTCCCATCTCTTTATAGAGAGTATCCATAATAAAGAATGCTGATACCAGTTTGACTCCGGGTGCAGTCTTTAAAATCTGAAGAGCCGGTCTCAGTGTATCTGCTGTGGAATGGCATGCTCCCGCAACCATACCGTCAGCGTCGTTTGCTTTTACCATGACAATTCCGAAGGTAAGATAATCGGTTAATAAAATCTCTCTTGCTTTTTCAGGAGTCATCCCCTTTGCTTTTCTTGTTTCATAAAGAAGATTCACATATTCCTCAAATTTCGGAGTAGTCTTGGGATTTACAACCTGAAGACCGGTGAGGTCAACTTCCAGCCAACCAGCACCATCCATAATCTTCTCTTCATCGCCAATCATAATCAGATTAGCAATTCCCTCTTCCAGAATTTTTGCTGCCGCAAGCAGTGTTCTCTTATCATTGGATTCCGGAAGAACGATAGTTTTCTTATCCAGTCTTGCTCGATCCTTAATCTTGTCTATAAATGCCATATAGTACCTCTTCTTTCTGCACCGGAAATAAACAAAACGGTGCCTGTGCTTAACAAATCAATCTATTTGTATTATACTAAATACTAAATCACGAAACAAGATTAAAGCGTGTATAAAATTAAGGACATAAGGTATAAAATATGAGGGTAAATGCAATTATAGCCGAGTATAATCCATTTCATAACGGTCATCTCTATCAGTTAAATGAAAGCAGCCAACAGACAGACGCCGATTACACAATCGTGCTGATGAGTGGTAATTTTGTACAGAGAGGTGCTCCGGCTATTATCGATAAATACACACGCGCAAAAATGACGCTTTTAAATGGTGCAGACCTGGTGTTGGAGCTTCCCTCATACAGCGCAACCGGAAGTGCAGAATTCTTTGCACGAGGTGCAATTTCTCTTTTAAACAATCTTGGGATTGTCACCACCCTTTCCTTTGGAAGCGAATGCGGTAATCTTTCAAGACTCCTGGACACTGCAACTGTATTATCCAGTGAATCTCCCGAGTTTCAGACTATATTAAAAAAACATCTTAGCACAGGACTGACCTATCCCCTTTCTCTGCAAAAAGCCCTGCAGAATCTCTACGGCAGTTCTCTCACTGTAGACATAACCCAGCCAAACAATATTCTAGCTCTGGAATACTGCAAAGCGCTGATGCAGACTGACAGTACCATAACTCCATTTACCATTACGCGAAAAGATACCGGTTATCATGAAACGCAATTGTCAGGTTCCCTGTCATCGGCCAATGCAATCCGCCTTGCACTCGGCAGCACAAATGACAATGATTTGTCTACCCTACAAAATACCATGCCCGAATCAGCTTATGATTTGCTTGTCGATTCCGTTCGCAAGAATCACATTATGTGTTCAAATGATTTTTCATCAGTGCTGCATTATTGCCTGCTCACAAACAGAGTTTCGGGATTGGAACACTATTTGGATGTCACTTCAGATTTATCCGACCGAATCCAAAAACATCTAAATGATTTCGAAACATACGAACAATTCTGCGAATTAATCAAAACCAAAAATATAACATATGCAAGGATAAGCAGATGTCTTTTGCACATTTTACTCGGAATAACCAAAGAAGATAATACCCCTGCATCCTATATCCGTATTCTCGGGTTCCGTAAGGCAGCGAAACCATTGTTATCTTCCCTCAAATCAAACTGCAATCTTCCACTGGTTACGAAGCTTGCCGATGCAGAAAAATTACTTTCCTCAAAAGATCTGCAACACCTGCAAAAGGAATTGTCAATCAGTAGAATCTACTACAGTGTTCGTGCGACGCAGCATCATGTTTCAATGCTCAATGAATATAAACAACCGATTATAATCACCTGATTATAATCGGTTGTTTTCATTTTCCTTACGGACAGTATAAGCCTTTTTAACCTCTTCTTTAAACTGTTCCCACGACTCCTCGTGTTCTACATAATACTTGGGACATATTTTCCCTGTCACATCATAATGCCTGATAACATGCTCGGAATCCAGACTGAACTCATCCATCAGCCAAGAGGTGAGTTCCACTAATGAGGCATACGTTTCATCTGTGAACTTACCGGTATCATCCGGGTGACAGACCTCGATAGATATCGTATCTTTATTTCTGTGATTACTTGCCGAAGACCATTCATCCAACGGCAGACACATGATAACCTCACCCTCCATGCCGACAACAAAATGGGATGCGACATCCGAATCTTCATGACAATAGTAATCGTGATTTTGCTGGGCAGTCGTCTGTGCATTGCCCACATAATGTATTACAATATCCCGAACTTCCTCCAGACGATATCCTCTTCTGGATGGATTTCCCTCCTCAATCAGCTGAATATCTATCCATTCCGGGATAATGGACTTTCCATCATCAACCAGCCCATCCGCCATCTGTGTTGCCTCAAACGAGATATTCTTTTCAGGAATCAACAGTCCAATTAGCTTAATCCCTATGAAGCAAATAAAAAGTAATATCAAAACTTTCTTTATTCTTCTGATAAATCGTCTTCTGCGTCTGTGCCTTCTTTTGTTCTCCATAATCCACCCCACTACGATAAAATCTAGATAAAATCTACTTAATTATCGTAAGCAGAGAAGAAGGATAAATCAAGGGACCTCAAACAATCTTAAAGAAAGTTAAGGTAAACTTAATAAGTTAAAAACTCTCCAGCATAAAACCAAACACGATTCCCAAAGCTGCCGACAGACATACAATCAAAATAGGATGTTTCTTTTTAAATGCCAGATACACCATCAGAAGAAAAATCCCTGCAGAGACAAAAAAACGTAAGTTCACCAAAGCCGAAACAGACAATTCTTCCTGAAAGAAAGTAGTTTGTCCCACAGAAAGCACAGCCGCACCAATCATTCCAACAACTGCCGGCTTCAAACCGCTCATAATCCCTTTTACAAGGCTACTCTCTTTAAATTTTTCATAACTTTTTGCAATCAACAATATAATCACAAAGGATGGCGTAACTACACCGAGTGTTGCACACACGGAACCCAAAATACCGGCCGTCTCCATCCCCACATAAGTG
>JAILPF010000346.1 GCA_024699575.1 Acetatifactor sp.
CGTGACTTCCATGTATTTTTCCGCGGTAGGTGCATTCAGGCTGATGGAAACACTGTCAATCACCTCTGCCAGTTCCGGAATAATATCTTTTCCGTGATAAAGATTACCCAGTCCATTCGTGTTAAGCCTAATTTTAATCCCTAATTTTTCTTTCACATATTTCGCGCTGGCAATAAGATTATCCAGCGCACAGGTCGGTTCTCCGTATCCACAGTAAACCAGTTCCTCGAAGCCTGTAAAATCAAAGGAATCGATGGCCGCCTTAATCTGTTCAAATGAAGGGTCCTTGTCAAACCACATCTCTTTTGCGTCCCCCACAGTATCTTTGGTGGTTCGGATGCAAAAAGTACAGCTGCAGTCGCAGCGGTTGGTTATATTTGCGTATACCTGATTTTTGTACGTATATAAAATATCTGCCATTTTCTATTTCTCCATTCTACCTCTTTAAAATCCATCCTGCAATCTATTCTTAATATGTATCCGATCTAATGCTATGCCAAATATTACAAAGAAAACTGCACTGCCTCCTGACTGAATCAGGCTTCCCGACATCGAGGCAAGAAATGCCGATGAAACATTGCCAAACAGAAGGTATTCCGCAAAGAAATAACCGGTTCCGGAAATCAGGTAGGCAATTACTGTAGCAAAAATATTTCTCCATGTCACAATTTTAGCTGCCCTGCTTGTAAATGGAATCGTAATCAGCATCTTTATGATAATGGTAGCAGGTGCCCACATCGGAGCTGTCAGTAAATCAGCCAATCCCCCTCCTATTGCCGCTGCTGCCATCGCGTAAGGAGCCGGAAGCAGCGCTGCGGAAATATAAATCAAGGAGTCTCCAAAATGAATGTATCCTCCATTGATTCCCACAGGAACATGCGCAACATATGCAGTCATAATGGTAATCATAGCTGCCATGAGCCCGGTAAGCACCAAATTTTTCAGTCTTGTTGTCTGTGTCGTTTTTGTCAAAGTCTGTCTCATCATATTTTCCTCCCCATTAGCCATTCATAATTAATGTACGCAGATATTTTTCAAAATTCACTCCGTGATTCCTATCCACATTCTCTCTTGTTGCTTCCTCGATGGCCGGCTGTAAAAATTCAATCGCTTTTTTCACCGCTGTATCTGCACTCTGACCCTGAACCATCTCACCAATCACAACAGCGGCAAATAAATCTCCTGTTCCGGAAAATCCCTTTCCGGTATAAAAACTTTCATGATAAGATACATGTTCCTTTGAAACAATCAGGTTTCCGATATACTCTCCCGTCTCCCTCTGTCTCAGAATCCCCGTGGTGATAACCGTCTGCTCACCTTCCGCTCTCTCCGATACCCTTTGGGCAATCTCCTGAATTTTTTTAAGATAATCGTCTGTAGTTTCATACGCAACAATTTCAGAATAGTCTTCATCTGCAAGCAGACATAACTCCGTCAGGTTGGGGGTAATGACATTTGCTTTGCGGGTAAGCTGTTTCATGGAAGATAAAAGTGCCTCCGAAAATGACTTGATACATCGTCCATTGTCTCCCATCACCGGGTCCGCCAAAAAAATTGTCTCAGTCCTCTGAAAATGTTCCAGAAAATACAACACATTTTTTATCTGAACCGGACTTCCAAGATACCCCGATACAATTCCCTGAAAATCTACCCCCAGCTTACTCCACTCATCCGTAATCTCATTCATTCGTTCTGTATAATCATCATAAAAAAAACTCCGGAATCCTGTCTGAGACGATAAAACAGCTGTCGGAAGCGGACACGCCTGCATTCCCATCGCAGAGATTACCGGAATTCCTGCCGTCAATGAACACTTTCCAAATCCTGACAAATCATTGATTAATGCAACCCTTTTCAAAATAATATCTCCAATCTGTTTTTATATATTGATTTCATTATATTGAAAATAGGTCTTGTTAAAAGTGCCAGTTTATATGTTTTTGAGCAGACCACTTTTTATCCGTAATGGTGCAATAAAAAAGCAAGCTGTCACATACGAAACAGTTTGCTCATTTCTTCCATATTCTCAATGAAATTCTGTTAAATCTTTGATTACCTCTCCGGCGATAATCA
>JAILPF010000356.1 GCA_024699575.1 Acetatifactor sp.
GGAAGAAACACCGGATACAGTACTGACACTTACAACAGGGCGAAAAATAATTGTAAAAGAAAGTAGACAAGAGGTCAAAAATCTTGTAAAATTGTATAGAAAGGATATTCTTGCAGAATAATTCTAAAAATTGCAGAATGTTGGGTGAGTTTTGTGGATATCGCATCGCTATTGGGAATAGTCCTCGGACTTGTGATGCTGGTATTTGGTATCATCAGTAATGCAGGCGCGTCGGGTATTGTAAGATACATCGATGTTCCTTCGGCAATCATTACTTTTGGTGGAGCCTTTGCAGCTACGCTGGCATCGTTTTCTCTGCCGGATTTCCTGGCAGGAGCCAAAACAATTACATTGGTTTTTAAGATGCCTGCACTGAATACCGCAGAAATGATTAACAGAATTATAGATTTGTCTAATGTGGCACGTAAAGAAGGTCTGCTCTCTTTGGAGGAGGCTGCGGCTGACTTGGATGAACCCTTTTTGAAAAAAGGAATTTTGCTAATCGTTGACGGGACTGATCCGGATTTGGTGAGAGCCATTATGGAGACAGAGCTTGTCAGTATCGAGGGAAGACACAAAAACTTAATAGGATTCTGGGATACTTTGGGCGCAATGGGACCTGCCTGGGGTATGATCGGTACGCTGGTTGGTCTGGTTAACATGTTGTATAACATGGATGACCCCAGTAATATCGGACCGGCTATGGCGGTTGCTCTTATCACTACTCTGTATGGTTCCCTGCTTGCAAACTGGATTTGCGGACCTGTCGGCAATAAGCTTAAGGCTGACAATGCATCGGAAATGATGCTGAAAGAAGTCATGATAGAAGGCCTTTTATCAATTCAGGCAGGAGAAAATCCTCGTGTAATCGAGGAGAAGCTTAAATCCTTCCTGGCACCGAAGGACAGAGGTACTTCCGGTGATGATGCAGGAGGTGAGGAGTAATGGCAAAGAAAAAACCTGAAGAGCCACCGGCTGGGTCACCGGCGTGGATGGCGACATTCAGTGATTTGATGAACCTGCTCTTATGCTTTTTTGTACTCCTGTTTTCCATGTCTTCTGTGGATGAAGCAAAGTATGCTGAGATGATTGCAGCCATGAATAACACATTCAGTATTTTTACTGCCGGTGCGACAGCGATCGGAGAGGGGATATTGATCAGTAATGGTGTAAGTCAATTGAATCAGCTGGATAAATACATAAACAGCACCGGCCGTAATGCCGACGATGAAGTTGAATCAGATGAATACAATGAATTCAACAGTTCCGGAGAACAATCTCTTGAGGAAGCTCTCGCAGAACAGAATCTGCAAGAGAATGAAGAGCTTGCCGAGATGGTGGAGGAAGCAGTCAGAGAGAGCAATATGTCGGACCAGATTGAGGTGAGCTTTACTGCACAGTATGTGCAACTCACCATGAAGGGAGCCCTGCTCTTTGATTCCGGAAGCGCAGAGCTTAAAAGTGCTTCTACAGCAGTCCTTGACAAAGTAGGGGTTATATTGGAACGCTATGCGGAAGGAACAATAGAAATCGAAGGACATACCGATAACATTCCTATCAGCAGCAGACGCTTTGCTGATAACGAAGAGCTCAGCAGCGCCAGAGCGTTATCTGTATTTCATTATTTGTTGGACAATACCACTGTAAATCCGGTGAATCTGAAGCATGCCGGTATGGGGCAGAGGGTGCCGATAGCTGACAACGATACAGAAGAGGGAAGAAGCAGAAACAGACGCGTGGAGATTAAAATCTACAATCCGTCCTAAAGAATTTTGCGTAAGCCCCGGGAGAAGACTATGAAGAAAAATTTACTGACCGTGTTGATTTTGGCATTGATTATTGTAAATATTGCACTCACTACAGTGATGATGATCAGCGTCATGGGAACCAACAAAAAAACAGCTGAACTTGTGAACAATATTGCAATGGTTCTGAATCTGGAATTGACCAAGCCTGGCGAGGAGGAACAGGAAGCTCCTATTTCGCTGGCTGATACAGATGTATATAACTTCAGTAGTGCAATGACAATTCCACTTGCTGCGGATGGCTCGGGAAAAGAGAAGTACATTATGTTCGAGGTTGCATTATCTTTGAATATGAACCATGAAGATTATGAGACCTACAAAGATGTGGCCAGCAGAGAAAGTCTGATTAAGGATGCCATCAGCTCAGTTGTTTCATCCTATACAGAAGTGGAGATAAAAGCGCTTATTCAGGATGGTGGAATTAAGGAGGAGATTTTGGAGGCAATCCAGAATCTGTATCAATCCAAGTTTATTTACAACGTTGCGATTAACGGTGTAATGTATTATTAATCGTATAGAATTAAAACGACAGGAGGTGAGGATTTGTGGGCGAGGTCCTTTCACAAAACGAGATAGATAACCTGCTTGCCGCTCTGTCTGCCGGCGAACTGGATGTTGACCAGATGCAAGGAGGCGATGACAAGCAAGTTAAAAATTACGATTTCAGTCGCCCTACCAAATTCTCAAAAGAACATCTTAGGACTCTTGAAATTATATTTGAACATTACGGACGTTTGGTATCAACCAACCTTCCGGTATATCTCAGAAAGAGTGTACAGGTTGCGGTTACC
>JAILPF010000377.1 GCA_024699575.1 Acetatifactor sp.
CCTGTCACTATGTCCACATCATTAAACCGGATTTGCATATCATCCGGAATCTCCGCATAAGATGGTCTTGACATGTAAATCTTTATATTATCCATTGCAAATATGATTTTCAGGACGTTCGGTCCGCACTCCTCTACACAAACCACTTTTTCCGGATGCTTTACAATGTTGAGCAATGTCTTGCATCCGGAGGATAAATTTCGGATCGTACCCAGTCCATATTTTGTTTCTATGTGCTTATCCGGTGTCAGTTTTGCTTCATCTACCTGCCTGATAAGATTGATTTCCTTCTCGGACATTTCCTCATTTCCCGTATTCAAATTAAAATACAGGTCATTTTGAAGAATCCAGTCCTTGGAATCTTTTTTTTCTGTGTATATATCAATCATTCTGTGTCACTCCTTCCGAAAGAAAATACCATTAATTCACTTCAAGTATTCTTTTTTCCAACTCCCAGAATTTATCTGATGCAGCTTTATCCTCTTGGCTTAGAAAGGTAATATACTCCCCAACAAGTTTCTCCATATATTTTTCCTGCCATTCTGGTAGCTTATCCCTAAATAGCTTCCAATCACATTTTGAAATCATAACCCCATCTCCGTTTTGTGTTTTTCACATTTCCCAGCCTCATCCAGTATCAAATTTCTTGAGACTACTTGAGACTACTTTGCGCCTTGATCTTTTCAACTAATTCTATATCTGCCGGCAGCCACTGCACATCTGTGATCGTATCTTTATCCAGCCACCTTGCGGCCTGATGCTCCTTTAATATCAGATCACCGTTTACAATTTTGCACCAGAAGCAATCCATGGACAAGTGGAATGTCGGGTAATCATACTCTATGGTATCGATCAAATCTCCAACTACAATTTCCGTATCCAGTTCTTCACGAATCTCCCTCTTCAATGCCTCCTGCGGGGTCTCCCCTTCCTCAATTTTACCGCCGGGGAATTCCCAGCCACCTTTAAAATCACCATATCCCCGTTGGGTTGCAAAAATCCTTCCATTATCCTTTATCACTGCTGCCACTACTTTGATCGTTTTCATCCAACACGCTCCTTTTTTGTTACAACATTACTTTGAAAATATCTAAGCAAATCATCTCGCACCGCCTGATGCATCTTCATCCGAAATTTGGCAATATCCCGCTCTTTTCCGGCGTTATCTTTCTTTTTCGCAGGTTTCACATCAACCACATCGAACTGTCCCACATAGTAAAAATTGGTCTCTGCATCACTCTTCTTTACCAGAAGATGTTTTCGTTTGGCTTCCACCACATCAGCGACGTAAGAACTGTCGACACCGCGCCCCATCTGGGAATCCCACTTGAAAATCATATTGTCCTCAAAGGCATCTGCATAATCCGGTTTGCCGTCCACGTACTCTTTATCATCGGAACTTTCTTCCTTATGGTAAGTCACAAAAATAAAAGCATCATCCCCTATACGCTTCATACCATACATTGTGGAAGACAAATCCTTCCCGCAATTCATCAGCAAACTTACATCACGTCTGGAATATTTTTCATAGAGAACAAAAGGGGAATCATCAATTGCCCCATATCTATATTTCTCGGCAAAGCGCCCAAGCCCCACCTGCACTATATCATTGACCTGTTTATAAAATTCCGCATGCCAAATTCTTCGCTCAAATCCCTCCAGGCGTCTAAGCATACGCTGTTCATTATTTGATACGATATCAATGTGGCAATACTTCTGGTACTCCTCATCTTTGCTGACAAATTTTCCTTGAAGCACCTCCACCGCATTATCAAAGGATTTAAAATCAACTTCAAAACCATATTCATAATTGAAAGCTCTGCTAAACTTTTCAAAATCAACATCCTTTGTATGAAGCAAGCGTTTTAGAATTTCCAATTCATACGGGCGTGTTCCGCTCAGTATTGTTTTTGACAAGTACTCCAGCGTAACCAATTCTTCGCTTGTAATTCTTCCCGTATAAGCTTCCTTTTCTACCGACTCCAAAAAGTTCTGATAAGTCTTATATTCCCTGATAATGACCAAAGGATCGATTTCTCCGTTTTCATAAAAATCCAAAAGATAGGGTACTCTGCCCAATCTATTTTTCAAAGAAATGTAAC
>JAILPF010000384.1 GCA_024699575.1 Acetatifactor sp.
GCAAAACGCTCGCGTTTCCTAGCAATCATTATATAATTTGAAGAATGAATATGAAATCTACCCTAATATTGTGCGCTTACTTTTTATCAACATGTTTATAGAAAGATACAAATTTATATTGCTTTTATTTACTTTTTCAGACTTTTAAAAATATATAGGAATGTATATCTCCTGCTTACAGGAGTTCATAGTTCCCTGCACAAAATTCTCCGCACCATGCCCTGAAATCTTATGGCAGCGTATCTTTCTGTCATCCACAATAATAAATCCCGGGCAACTGAAGGTGCTCTCCGGTGTCACCACCCCTTCCTCAAGCCCTGCCGCAGCTGTTATTATTTTAAAAGTGGAACCCGGTTCATAGGTGTCATTAATACATGCATTCCTCCAAATATGATTTAACGCTTCCTGTCTCCGCTCCTCACTGAGCTCTTTCATTTCCTCCGGCAAATCATAAGGATGATTCAAATCAAACTCCGGCACATTAACGCACGCATAGATTTCCCCGTTTTGAGGGTTCATGACTAAAACAGAAACACTGTCCGCATCCTTGGAGGCGCATGCCTGTTTTGCCAATTGGGTTGCATAGGTCTGAATATTCCTGTCCAGGCTAATCAACAAATCTGCACCGGCAATGGGTTCAATTCTTCTCTCGCCCACTTTGTCAACCTCGATTCCTCTGGCATCCGTAGTCGTGAGGATTGTCCCCGCCGTTCCCTGCAAGTACGACTCATATTTCACTTCCAGACCTATGATTCCCTGATTATCTCCACCCGTAAATCCAAGTACTTTGCTTGCCAGCTCTCCATACGGATAATAACGTTTGTAATCCTCATCCACTTTTACTCCCGGCATCTCGTATTCCCGAATGCGATCTCCCACTTCCTTTTCCACATTACTTTTTATACGTTCCATGGAAGAATATTTCTGAACTCTCTTTGTCACATAACTCTCCGACAGTTCCAATTCTCTGACGAGCATCTCAACAACTGCCTGAGGGTCTTTTATTTGATTGTGAATCACAGACACAGTGCAGACCGTTTTATTATCCGCAAGAACCACATTATTACGGTCTAATATTCGTCCCCTCGCAGCCTTGATACTTCTTTCACGCTCATGTAAATCCGTTGCAAGTCCGGAATAATGCTCAGCACGCCAGACCATCAGATAAACCAGTCTGCCAAGCAAAAGCGCAAATATTCCGATGCAGACTGTTGCTACTATCAATATCTTTTTTCGGTGATGTACCCGATTATGGTCATCGAACATAAAAAACCTCATAGGGCGAGTATTACTAAACTGTATTCCTCACCCTATGAGGTTATTCCTACTGTGTATCTGATGGATTGGTTAGATTCGGATTGCTCGGGATTCCCTCTCCCATGGAGGAACCGCCCTCAATGGCAAACCCCGTCTCCGCATCATATTGTTCACCGGTTTCCGGATCTACTCTATACCCGGTATCGGGGTCAATGGGGAAACTCTTCCAGACAGGCTCGCCATTTTGTTCCTGCTCTTCTCCCTCCTCGGAAGTCTGTTCTTCTTGCGAATCCTCATCCAGATTTTCGATTGCATCCTCCTCCGGCGTCTGTGTGTACTGTGTGGTAATCTCCAAATGTAGCTCTTCCAATTCTTGCTTTTCAGCATCTGACAGCTCCTCCGTCATGAAAATATTCATATACGGAAGAACCTCTGTCAAAATATTCCGAACAATACCGGTCGCAAATTTCGCATCATCCTGTTTTGCTGCATTGGGTCTGTCCACTACAACATAAATTGCAATCTGTGGGTCATCTGCAGGCGCGTATCCCATAAAAGAAACCACGTAATCCGAATCGGAACGAGTATGGGTCACAGGGTCAATTGTTTCCGCTGTTCCTGTCTTTCCGCCGATAGCATACCCCGCAGGTCTTGCAGTTTTACCGGTTCTGGAGTCCCCGCCCTCCGGCATTACAACCGCACGGCAATACTCTCTGATCAGCTTCGATGTCGATTCGGAAATGGTCTGTTTCAAAACTCTTGGTTCAATATTTTCCACTGTTGCACCGTTTGCATTTGTAATCTTATTAACAACATGTGGCTCATAATAATATCCACCGTTAATCAGGGAGCAAAAACCCGTTATCATCTGAACCATTGTCACATTGAAGTTCTGACCGAAGGTGTTGGTCGCCAAGTCCGTCGGTCCCATGGAATCCGCATTATAAACAAGGCTTGCAGTTCTTGCCTCACCGGCCAGATCCACATTGGTCTTCAATCCAAAATTAAATACTTTCTGGTAATCACAGAATTCTTCCGTTCCCATCGCCTGTCCGACTTTCATCAGTACCACGTTGCAGGAACGTGCAATCGCCTGCTGCAAATCCAGCACGCCATCTCCATATTTGTTATGGCATTTAATCTTATAGCCGCCTATTTCCAGATATCCATTACATTCATAGGTTGTATTGGGAGTAATGTCTCCCAGCTCCAGAGCAGCTGCAACCGTAAAAGGCTTTGCAGTGGAACCAGGCTCATAGGTTTCGGAAATGCAATAATTCTTCCACAATTGGTTTAAATTCAGCAAAATCTCTTCGTCCGTCATTGACGAAAGCACTTCCGGATTCATTTTGACATCTGTTTTATTGATGACTTGATATCCATTCGCATTTGTAGTCTGTTCAACCTTGGTAGAGCCGATTAGCGCTTCGGTGTTCCTTGTATTGTTCAAATCGAAGGTAGGGAAACTAGCCATCGCTTTGATTTCGCCTGTATTGACATCCATGATGATGCAACCGATATTTTCCGCACCGTTGCCCTCACGTGCCGCATCCTTGTGCTCTTCATGAAACTTCTTCAGATACTTTTCCACAATGGACTGGACATTGGAATCAATTGTACTGTGAATCGTATATCCGTCCTGCGCCGGAATAACGGTTCTCTCCAATGCACTGTCATCGTTCAGATATCCATACTCTCTTCCGGCAATTCCATTCAGTTTATCATTGTAATACTCTTCCAGACCATATAAGCCCTGATTATCTGAACGGGTAAACCCTATAACATCCGCCGCAAGGGAACCGTTTGGATAAATCCTTTTATATTCTTCTTCAAACCAGACACCCTTAATATTGCTGTCCTCAGCCTGTGCCTCTTTAAAACCGGCAATTGTTTCATAGCTTAACTGTTTCAGCGGAACATACCATGAAGAATTGGGATGTCCCAACACATATTCTCTAACTCCGGACATATCCAGCTCCGGAAAATGAGTCCCGAGTGCTTCCAGAGTAGTCTGCAGGTATTCCTCTTTTTGTTGCATAATCTTGGAATCAATTACCAGATTATAAACTTTTTCACTGACTGCAAGCTTTGTTCCCTTTGCATCCACGATATCTCCCCTTCGATAGGGAAGTGTGGTGGAATCATATCTCTGCTGTGACAAGACCTGCTTCTGATACTGTGTTCCCTTCTCCCTGGTTATCCAGGTAAGCCTGACAGTTAATCCCACAAAAGCCAGTAGCACTCCCACAAAGAGCACTACCAGCTTTTTCTGCATTTTTATTGTAAATTTTCCTTTTTGATTTCGTATTCTTTCAGGGTTACT
>JAILPF010000409.1 GCA_024699575.1 Acetatifactor sp.
TCCGCAATCTTCTCATTTATCCAAACCTAAATAAAATCCAAACCTTCGTAAAAATAGCAGAAGAAATCAGTTGATTGCTAATAAAAGGTTTGGATTTTAAATGATGATTAGCTTAAACCGCAAAGATTAAGAAGCGAACCATCTGTGTTTTTCCACTTAGGTGTTACCTTTTTGCATGTTTCATCATCCAGGGTTGCTAATGCAGCTGCTTTTTCGTCATTTGTGATATCCAGATACACCATTGTGGTCTGTAGATGCTCATGCCCAAGCAGGAGTGATATTTGAACTATATTCATACCATCTTCAAGCCAATGTGATGCTTTAGCATGTCGTATCTGATGCGCATGAAGATTCTTCGGAACCTCATCACAGATTTCATGTGCACATGCGGCATGCTTCTTAAGCATTTTGCCAATAGCCGGTTGTGTGAGCTTTCCATATATTCCTGTATTTCTGGAATAGAACACGTAGGCTTCAGGATCAGGAGCAGAACCATGAAACTCTGCTAAATACTTTTTAAGATGTGCTACAGCCTTGGGTAAAAGTCCTATCGTTCTAATCTTTGTTCCTTTGCCAATGATAGTGATATACGGCTTCTCAGCCTCCAGATACAGCTGCTTGTTTTTTAGCGACAGAACTTCATCTATTCTACAGGCAGTCGCATAAAGCAGGATAATAAGTGCAAGATCCCTTCTGCCTGTTTTATTGGTAACATCAGGTACTGACAGCAAGGCTTTGACAGCATTTTTGCTCATGCCTTTTACCTTGGTTTTGGGTTCCTTTAATCGTGGAATTAACGTCGCATCATGGTATAAATACAGATAATCGATTTCTTTACTTCCAAGATATTTTAGGAATACCCGCAAACATGTAAGACGATTATTGCAGGTTGCAGCACAGCAGTTACGGTCATTTTTTAACCATAGAATCCATTCTTCTATGGCTGATCTGCTAAAACAGTCTGCGCTTAAACTATTGATAGTGATTCCCCTTTTCTCATCTAAGTACATGATGTAAAGGGTGAGTGTGTATTTATAGGCTTTAATTGTGTGTTCGCTCTCTGTTAAAAAGGATGACACATAATCATTAACAAAGAATGATATGTGACGGGCGATGTACACGCCTTGGTTAGTAGATTTCTTCATCTGTATTTACCTCCGGGACAATCCAATCAAAAGTTTCGTTTGTTTGATTCATCATAATACTGCTTAGATTAGGAACAATTGAGTAATAATATTTTGTGCTTTCTAATGTGACATGCCCCATGCTCTTACTTAAATATGCGATTTTATCATAGAAATTGAACCCCTCATTGGTCCATCTGTTGATATTTTCTATAGCATAATTATGTCGTAAATCATAGGCGGTTGCGTGTGAACTGTTAACAGAATCCCATATAATACGAAAATTATCAGTTAACCAGCTACTATTAAAGCGAACATTATTCTTTGATACAAAAAAGTATTCTCTGTTTGGAAAAATACAATCCATTTTTTGATTAAATTGCTTCATAAGTTCCAGCATAGAATCATGCAATACAATATAGTGCTCATTGTATCCTTTTGTGCCTACTATGCTGATAACTCCTTCAGAGAAATCAATATGTTCACACTTTAAAGATAGGGCTTCGCCTGTTCTCATTCCCGTGCTGTAAAGTAGCCGAAATATAACAGGAGCTGTCATGCTGCGTATTTTCATATCAGTCCGGTTTGGTAAATATCTCAGATTATCGCAAGCTTCGAAGAAATCAGATAATTCCTCATGTGAAAATGCATGTGGTATATACGTGTTTCTTCTTTTACGGGGTCTTTCAGGAACAATAACATTTGTCTGCTCTCTTTCCTGAAGATATTTGATAAATTCAGAAATCAGATAGCAACGTTGCCTGCAAGAGTTTATGGTTTCAGTAGGTCTTTTCACAAAAAAGCTGTCAACCATTTCCTGAGTGAGTTTATCTTTTTCCGGATATAATTCATTGCAGTAACGGTCAAATGCACGCATTTTGTAATGAGAATCTTTGCTCCACTTTTGAGAAGTTTTTCGATATTTTTTAAACTGCTCCATAAGCGGAGAGAGTTTTGATATAAACTCAGTCAATATCAAACACCCCCTTTCGCACAGGATAAGATTTTATGCTTAGCGCACATTCTTTCAAATGATAAAAATCTGTATGAAGATACGGATCTACTGACTTCGGTGAAGTGTGTCCAAGGATATCTGATATGATTGGTAATGCAGTATCTTTTTCTAACATTTTAACAGTCAGATGATGGCGGAATAAATGAGTGCCTATCCTATCACCTTTATTCATGCGGATATTGGCAAGACCAAACACCTTACGGACAATCCAACGTATTGTTTGTACTTTCAGTGGTTCATATGGTACAACTTCTGAGATAAATACAGCATCGAATGAACACTTAGGTCTCTCTATAGTGATATAGTCATATAAAGCATTTCCTACAGATGGTAACAGTGGCAGCTCAAGTTCTTTCTTCGTCTTTGATTGAATGAGTCGGATAATATCAGAATTCCAGTCAATTGACTGTAACTTTAAATTGATGATATCTATGCCTCTTATTCCGGTGTGCAATAAAAGAATTATAATGGCTTTATCCCGTAGCGACAGTGTATCTGTATCCAATAATTGATTGATTTTACAGATTTCATCATCTGTGAGCATTTGGATATTTCTTCGATGTTCTGTCAGATGTGGCAGAAAAAGTAATATTTTTTTACAACCAATGGGATTAACTTCTAATCCTGCTTTTAGAACTGCTCTAACACTTTTACAACAAGCGGCTGAGCGAATTAAATTACCCGATTCATCAAGGAAGTAAGACAAAACATCATCTTCTTCCGTTGATTCCAGATTACAACAGCCTCTTTGCTGTAAATGATAAAAGAATACAGAGCCAATATGACTTTCACTGTCTATTGTTGTGTCTTTTGTTTTGCCAATTTTCTCAGCATAGGTCTTATAGTGATCAATTAGTTGTTGATAACCATGATTCAGAGAGTAGTATGCACCTCTTGGTTCAATAAAAGAGCAAATTCTGCGTCTGTCCGGATACAGACCATAAATATCAAAATGTTCAATGCTGCCAATTACAGAGCGTCTCCACTTTAGATCCTTTTGATTTGAAGAGATGCTCACAAAATACTGGTAAATGTCCTGATACGATGTCCATGATTCCAGATCCAATTCTAGAATTTCACGGATTTGGCGCTTGTACATATAGATGCAACTCATGGAATATCCAGAGTTCTTCATATGGTTGACAAGTTCTTCATGGTGTTGTCGTAAATTTGTTAAATCCATGGTATGAAAACCTCCTTTTTTCTTTTGGTTTTATCATACCATGGAAAATAAAATCCAAACCTTTAGACTTAATGTTGCTATGATTAATGTCATTTTTGTAACAAAGTTTAGATAATATTAAGGTTTGGATAAATGAAATAATCGAGAATTCTCGATTATTTCGTGAATGTTGGTATTATACAGCCTGTACAAATCCGTATCCTTGCTGATCTGATTATCAAAGGGAATTACTACCGAACCACACTTAATAAGCCCCATTCCAGAGGCGGTATTAGTTACGAACCGAAGCTGTGCCTCTGATACCCCGATAACCTCCGCCATCTTTGAACTATCTGTATTTGCCTGCTTCAAGAGTGCCACAAACTCAGAGTTTGCAAGCATTGTGGTTGCTGTGTAATTCTGCAACAGATCGACAACATTCTGCGTGATACCGGTACAAAGACCTCCCTGCTTTCTTACCCTCTTCCAGAGCTGCTGCAAGTATTTTGCAGAATACTCGGAATTAAGCAGAACATGGAACTCATCAATATAGAGCCATGTTGCCTTGCCTCTCTTGCCATTCTCAACAATCCTGTTCTGAATGGATTCCATCATAACAAGCATTGTGATAGGACTAAGTTCTGTACCCAAGTCCCTGATGCCATATACTGTAAATCTGTTATCCACATCCACATTTGTCTGGTGATTGAAGATGTTAAGCGAACCATTTACGAAAAGCTCTAGTGACAGTGCAATGTCCTTTGCTTCCTCCTCCGGCTGCGCCATAAGGATATCGTAAAAATCACTCATCACCGGGATATACTTCTCTTTGCTTCTTGCAATGTCGATATACAGCTTTCTCACGCAGCGGTCAATGATTGACTTCTGTCTTGAATTTAAGCTGTCTCCGATACACTGCTCACAAAGACCAAGCATAAACTCGCCTTTTTCTCTTACCATTCCCTTGGAATCATTCGGATCAAGGCTCCATACATCCATCTCCAGCGGATTCACATAGTTATCCGTGTAAGTGGACATATTTACCACTGTTCCACCATAAGTCTCAGCAATATCAAAGTATTATGTCGATAGGTAAGCCTTTGAAATTATCTCCAACTTTTCCCCCGACTCACACCGTACGTGCGACTTTCACCGCATACGGCGTTCCCTCGTGTTCAAGCAAGTTTACAAGTTCCTTTGACAGGTTTAAGTTTTCTGGCACGTCTTAGTCGATTCAGCTTCACTTTCTGCTTATCCGAAAGGTTACTACAGTAATCAGCATTTATATCTTCAATAAGTGGAATTACAGCTTTGCTAACAATAACGATATTACTATAATCATCAGTACCATTTCTTTCTTTGGGTTTTATTCTGATACCGACTGCATTGTCTGGCTCTAATTCATTTCCAGTAATGTAACATTTCCCATACTGTGCCACGAACTTTGAAACCATATTATTTCTAAATTCAATAGTATCATCTTCATTCAGAAACATCTGAAATACTTTCAATTTACTGCTTTCCACTGCTCTCTGATTATTATGAATTTTCTTTCTGCCCCTTTCAGTATAATTACATATCTCCTGTGAAAAATTCATTGGAGATTTATGATGCACTCCTGTAATCGGCAACATATGAATATCCATAATCCTGTAAATCTTTGTATAGTCTCTGATTCCTGTTGTTTTCTTTTTGAAATCGCTTGGAGTTTCACAAAATCTGACTATTTTTGCTTTCTTCCTTAACCTGTTGTTACGGGTTCGTAATAAAGCATAATCAACCTCTGTGAGATTGTTATAAACATTCGTTGCAATCCGATAGTAATTCTGTATTCCAGTAACTGCACTGTTATACTTCTTTACTTCCTCTGCATTTGTATGATTCTGTATTTCAAGAATCTTCTGCCTCAAATTAGCTTTTGATTTCTTCAAGGCTTTATCGCACATATCTGTTTTTGCAACATAACCATACTTTGATTTTCCCTGTGGCACTACTTTGATTTTGAATCCAAGAAAATCCGATGAATTCTTTTTCAAATTGGTAACCTTTGACTTTTCTGGACTAATTTCCAGACCAAGCCTATTATTTAGAAAATCAACAACTGCATGGTAGTATCTCTGTGCTTCGGTGTATGTTCTGCACATTATTTTAAAATCATCTGCATAACGCACAATATATCCGTCTTTCAGATTTGTGTACTGTCTGGCATATTGTGCAAAACCTTTGTTATTTCCCTTTCGTGGCATATAAGTTTCCCATTGGTCGCTTATCCACCAGTCAAGCTCATTTAACACAATGTTTGATAACAACGGGGAAAGTATTCCCCCTTGTGGAGTTCCTTTAGTCGGTATTCCCTCGCCCTCAATTTCACACTTTAGAAGTTTGCTTATTATACACA
>JAILPF010000421.1 GCA_024699575.1 Acetatifactor sp.
GGTATAACAGCTCACCCCAAAGTCAAGCAGTGGATTGATACTTTTCACCATATCGCGAAACATTCCTGCAAAATAAGCAATATCCTCCTGAGTCACAAGATTACCAGGATCATTGAAATGCATAATCACACGATCTGAGCAATCTGCCAGCTGTGCATAAATCGAATAATATTTCTGAAAAGTCTCAATGGCACGCGGATTCTCATAGGCAAAGTCTGAAATGGACTTATCATAATAAGAAACAGTATTATCCACCCAGCCGTATCCTTCAAATTCCGCTCCCCACACCCATAGGGTAAACTTCATATCCAGTGAGTGAGCCACATCCGCCATATATCTTAAACGGTCCTGAACATACTCATATCCACCGTATGCAGCCCACGCCGAACACATATCCGTCACCTGAATTCCGGTGAATCCCATATACTTCATCATCTTGATATATTCATATAGCTGATCATCCGAATAGGAAAGAAGTTCACTTTTTAAGGATGCATTCGGGCTATAGAATTCTCCGCGCGCTACATTTGTCTTCCACAGACAGATAATTGGTTCCCGCTCCAGCATCCATGGTTCGCCTTCTACATGATATGACCGGTCGGTAATATTCAACACACCTGCATGGGATAGAACATGTTCTCTCTCCTCCCCAGCGAATGCCCATCCAAGATAACAGTTGGCAAAAAGTTGAATATGCTCTATGCATTCTTCCCATGATTGTCCTTGAATGATAATCTCACCGCCATCGATACTGATTGGCTCATCTCCCGTCTTGGCATCACTGATAAGGGTAAGCGTAGGATAATCTCCCTGTTTTTCCGTAATCTCCAGGCATCTGCCACTGCTCTCTGCAATATATCTCTGCAAAAGTCTGGCCGCTTCCAATGCCTGTTTTTTATGAGACGATATCACAATCTTGTATTCTTCAATAGGCCGGCTCCCCACCAGAATGTCGGACGGTATATCCAATCCAGAATCTGCCATAATGCTCTCGTCTCCAAGATAACGGCCATTTTCTTCAGCATAATCAGAAATTCTGAAAATTCCCCTGGTGAATCCGGTCTGAGACTTGGCAAACAGATAAACATTACTGATTCCATGCGCAATCAGATATCCGTTTTCCGTGATTCCATCCATGCACAATCCACGCTCCTCGGCCATTTTCTCCCCTCCGAGGTAGATAATTTTCGCCTGGTCTACTTCCATATCTTCTTGAATTTGGGGCTTCTTTCCGTAAATATCTCCAAGAATGCGCTGAACAAGTTCAGTACTTTCTCCGTCAACATTCTCTGTATCAGGGGAAAGAATCATACGTTGAAGGTACATGACCGGCATTCTTTCCCTGTATTTCTTAACTCCATACTTCGCTGTAGTTAACATTACACACCCCAATAAAACTCCGAGTGTCGCAAAGAGACATATTTTTCTTGTCTTACTAATCTTGTTGCCCATTTTCATGCTCCAGTTATTTCATTAAATGCCACCAAATACTACGCAATATTCGATGTAGCATCTCGATAAATCCGTTCAATCTCCTTCATTTCTTCAAAATGTCGTACAAACGCATCCACTACTGCCGGATCAAAATGCTCCCCCCGCTCACTGATGATTATCTCGTAGGCCTCCTCCACTGTCTTTGCTTCCTTGTAACAACGTTGGCTCACTACAGCGTCAAAAGCATCCGCCAGAGCAGTAATTCTTGCCTCGATGGATATTTCTTCTCCTCTGAGTCCCGCATATCCCTTACCGTTCCATTTTTCATGGTGTTCAAGAGCTATGTGCCTTGCATATTCCATAATCTTGCCGGGAGCATTTCGAAGAAGTACTTCTCCGTCAATTGTATGGTGTTTCATAATCTCAAACTCTTCGGCAGTAAGTTTACCGGGCTTCGCCAGAATATCCTGCGGAACCATCAATTTACCCACATCATGCAGAATAGCGGCTGTACTGATATACTCCAATTCCTGATTTTCAAATCCAAAATCCTGTGCCAAAATTCTGACATATTCACCTACACGGCGAATATGATTACCGGTCTCCCCGGACTTCGCCTCTGTGAGGCTGGCAAGAGAAATCATTACCTCCTGCTGGCTTTGCCTGATTTCCTCATTTTTCTGTTCATTTTCTTCCATCAATGTGCCAATGCGCATGGTCATCTGATTGACAGCCTTGGAAATGTCTCCCAGTTCATCTTCATAATCTTCACGGAGTCTATATTGCATATCCCCCTCTGCAATCTCGTTAATCGCCACATGAAGCCTGTTAAATCTTCTGGTAAACATCCAGGAGAACAGGTATGTGCCGGCAAACAGCATCAGAATCAGCGCATAGGTAATCGCATTTGTCCACATTGCCATAAATCTGTTGCGAATTTGGTAAAACGGCTCATATAAGCAACAGTAACCAATCAATTGACCGCTCTCATCATAAAATCCGGTACTTGCAATTACATGTTCATCATAATAGATTACATCCTCCTGCTGTTCATAGCTGATATCGGAAATGGCAAGCCCCACAACATAGGACTGCACATGTGACAAATCACTTTTGCCACGGTTGGAAGCAATGTCACTGGCATGATTGTTCCCCTGCAAAGGCACCATCAGTACAATCGCTTCCTCGGAGCCGTTCTTATACTCTCCAAAAGAGTCCACCAAAATCTGTCTGGTCTCCTCATATTCCGATGTTTCAAAAAAATCGCCCTTCTTTGCTAATTCAAAAATAGCAGGATCGATATTATTTTTGGCGATGCGAAGTAGAGACTGGCTTTGACGCATGATATCCTGCTGATACATCGTGCGCTCTCTCCGATAGATTCCAAGCACTCCACAGAGTGAAACAATACAGATAAATGCACTGTATAAAAAAATTTTCCAGAACAATGTGCGACCATGAAGCATCAATTGATAGAGCATCAACAGAAAATCTATAACAAGCAATATTATTCCCATAGGAAAAGCTATTGTAATCAAAACATTTTTCAGCAACCCCCAGAATACATATAAATAATTTGCACGCACATAAGAGGGCAACAGTCTGACTGTGTCATCTTCCAGAATCCACATCTGTTTATCCGATATCCCGCATAACCATCCGTTCTGCATCCCAAGGTAGGTAGCTTTCTCCCTCAGGGTACGTCCGTCTGCAGTCAGATTCCACGGTTGTAGTCCGAGCGAATCATCAGCATTCAGATAATATAACCTCTTTGCCCAGTTATCTCTCACATAATAGATACCACCCTGCTCAAAGCAAAAACTGGCTCTGACCTCGTCCAAATCATCCATGGACACAGCGTGCTCCTGCAAAATCGTCTGATTTCCACCGAAAGTTCCCACACCGATTTCGCCGGTAAATTTCACATATATATACTGATTATTCCCCACATAATTCAAATGGGAATAAAGAAATGTAGTGGCAGATTCCACATCACCTATCTTTTGTACCTGTCGGGTATCCAGATTGATTTCCATTACAACAGTGTGTTTTTCACCATACTGTATAACATATAACGTTGAATTCCCATTATACCCCAGTAATACTTTTCGATAACAGTTTTCCTGATTTGCAGTCTGAAGTGTATAGTCTATCGCATACAACTCACTTATTTTCTTCCCTGTGGTATCATACTCCACAACAGTCTGAGTGAGTAACGTGCTCTCGTTTTCATCCATCTGTGATAATATGGTGTAGAATTTCCCGTTTGAATCAGTAATCAAATCCGAAAAATAACAGTACTGACCACACTGAATCGTTCTTACAAGATTCCCTTTGTCGTCCATGATAATCAGTTTCCTGTCAGAATCATTCATAATAAATCGGTCATCTGATGTTCTGGCAACCGAGGTCGGATTTTCTACGATAAGTCCGACATTTTCCCATGTGTAATGATTTGATATCTCGGGAAAAAGCCCATGCATATATAAGAATCCAACGGAAAGAAGAAAGAATATCAGAATCATCCTTCCTGATCCAAAATACAATCCGATATATTCATCCAACCTTCTAAGCCAATCAAACCGGTTTCTCATGTATACTCCTTCCAATAATCATCATGTCAGGTATGAAATCAGAACCAATGTACATTTCCCTAGTTGTTGAACATAGTTATAGATAATTTATTATATCATGTAAAAAAAAAACAATCAACCTTGGGTACTATAGCCGAAAAGTTGATTGTTTTCAGAATTGTATTTTCTTATTTGTAATCCTTGACGTTAGACTGCTCCACCGGTTCAAACGGGACATATATATATGTGTTCGTTTTATCAGCTCCGTCAATCCGGGAAATCGAATGCCCTTTGCTCAATTCGATTCCTGCCAGAACCGCAGCCTTTCCCTGTCCGACAGCCGACTGGTATACTGTGAAATTTAAGTCTCCACTTTCCAGCGCAGCCACTCCGTCTGCAGTTGCATCCACTCCAAGTACCGGAATCTCTGTCGTACTGATATGGTGGGATTTCATACACTTTGCTATCGCAACAGCCATCGTATCATTATGACATACAACCGCATCGTAGGGTTGTTCTGTTCTCAGGAACTGTATAAACTTACTATATGCAATATCACCGCTCCAGTCAGCGTAGTCTTCAAACACATAATTGACTGTAATCCCATTATCCTGCATCGTATGTTTAAAACCATTCTGACGTCCGACTGCACCGGAATGTCCTTTTTCACCCTTCATCATCACAATGTTAAACTCGGTTTTGTCAGGATATAACTCCATTAGACGCTCTGCCTGAAATTGACCTGCCTGTTCCTCACTGGAACCAACATAGACATATTTGTCCGGAACCAGAACATCCGCTTCCGGAGCATTGTTGCAAAATATAATGGGGACATCCCCTGCAGCAACTTCAAGTTCCTGAGCGGTTGCAGCATTGACAGGCACACACAAAATTGCAGTACATCCATCAGCCACTGCCTGTTTCACTGCTGCCACCTGTTTCTCGACAGTATCGTCCTCCGGTCCGGTTATGACTTCCACTCCTCTGGCGCTGCCTTCTTCCACTGCCGCATCCGCGAAGGCCTGTCGGAAATCATCTGTTGTATAAGAAATATATAATTTCACCTTTCCGCCTGTTCCACCGGCTGCCGTCTTCTGTCCGCAGGCAGTGAGTGAAAGCATCAGAATTACCAGGGTTAATATAAAAGATACTACTCTTTTCATAGAATTATGCCTCCTCCTTATCAATGCGGAATTTACTCATATGTTCAGAAAGTCCCTCTGAAGTCTTGGCAAGTTCCACTGCATCATCTGCAACCTTTTGGCTGTTCTCGGTGATATGATTAGCCTGTTCAACCATGGTCTCTGAGGTGGCAAGAATTTCCTCGGAACTTGCGGCCTGTTCCTCGGACACCGCAGCGACATTGGTCGCTACACTGTCAACTTCCTCAATCTTACCTAAAACCGCTTGAATCAATTGATTGGTTTCCTGAATGTTACGGAATATTTCATCGAAGGTGTCCACCGCACCCTTGATGGAGACACTGCTCTCATCAATATTCTTCGCGCTGCTGTCAGCCTGATTTACCGCATCGCTGACCAACTCATTAATCTGGTCGATGAGGTCGGAAATTGTTTTTACAGAATCGGTGCTTGTGTTAGCAAGTTTACCGATTTCCTCCGCAACTACTGAGAATCCTCTTCCTGCATCGCCGGCTCTCGCAGCTTCAATGGATGCATTCAAGGACAACAGATGTGTCTGTCCTGCAATATCGCCAATCAGTCCGATAATCTTGGTAATCTCCGCAGATGCACTTCCCACCTTGTTGATTGCAGTCTGCAAATTGGACATATTCCGTAGAATCATATCCATAGCAGCTCCTACTTCCTGCATTTTAATCTTTGCACTCTCTGAAACCTCTACCGTAAGTTTCATTCTGTCATCGGCTTCATTTCCCTTTTCGCGGGTATCTGAAACTACATTCGCAAGGACGCTTGCGTTGCTTGCGATGTCATTGACTGATTCAGACAACTGATTAACGGTCTCTTTAAGCTGATTCATGGATACCCCCTGAATCTTGGCAGCCTCATACATTTCGCCTGCTACAGTGCTACTGTTTTCAGACTGGATACTTAAACTATCCGCTGTCTGACGAATATCCGCAATCATTTCTCTCATGGAGCCGGAGAAATTTGCAAGTGACTGTCCCATAATTGCAATTTCATCACGTCCCTTATGTTGTACCTCAATGGTAAAGTCACCGGTGGCCATCTCTGTGATGTTCCCGGTAAGTCCGGCAATCGGTTTTGCGAGATAATAAATGATCTGGGACATAATCACTCCCAATATTATTACTGCAAGGGCCCCGATAATCAGCATTAAAGTACCCAGCCTATCCGCGTCAGCAAAAATCACCTTATCCGGAACATAGGATACCAGAATCCAGCCGGTGTTTCCTACCTCCTTAAAGCAGGTAAGATTTCCACGAATATCTGTAACAGTATAGTCCCGTTTTCCCAGTTTTTCTGCAACCTTACTTAAAAACGGGTCCCCATTATCTGTTTGAAGCTGTGTTCCCAGCAATTCACTGTCCCTGTGAGCGAGAATTGTTAAATTCTCACCATCCACCAAAAAGGAGGATGCTCCCTGCATACTGATGGAAGAATTAACAATGACAGTGATAGAGTCCAGAGACATATCCGCACCGATTACCCGAATGGTTTTCCCAAGTTCTTCCACCATTCCTGTTGCAGAGATAACCAGTCTGCCCTTCTCATCCCGATATGCACTTGTAATGGAAGGCGTAACAGTCGTAAGACCATGCTGATACCATGTCGTATTCTGAAAATCTGTCATGGATTTGGAAGATTCAAGCGCCTGCTGGAAGGTTCCGTCCGAAGATGCAATATAAATTCCATTCGGGAAATTACTCTCAAACCCATAATATCCGTTCAAGACCTTCTGCATCTCTGATTTGGGATATTCCACCATCTCCACTGACTGCTTGATTGCAGATATCGTAGCAAGATTTTTCTCAATCCAGCTGTTAATCATGGACGCCTGACTTGCTACCGAAGACATCAGGAGTTCCTCGGATGAACTCTTAATCATTGATTTTGATACATTATAAGAAACAAGTGTAAGCAGGATTACCATTGCTGAAATAATGGGTAAAATAATAGTCATCATTTTCGCCCTGATAGAATGGAATCCTGCTTTTCTTTTATTGTTTGATTCATTACCTATTGACATACTTTCTCCTTTGTCCTTAATCTACTCATACAAATGTTTAAATTGCGCACAATTTGTAATTATAGGGCTAAGGTACTAGTCTGTCAAGTAAAATCTTTGTATATTTTTTAATCTTTCATTTCTATTGTCATGCCATCACAAATCTCCGTTTCATCCAGATAGAGTGTCGACACTTTAAGAGCAGTGTTCCATTCTCCCCTTCTCTCTCTGCCATCGACATAAAAAATTCTTTTCCCGCCTTCCTTACGCGAATAATTCACCCGGATTTTTTTCCCGCGATAGAGAATTTCAAAAGTATATTTTCGGAATGGGCACCAGTTGGCCGGCTGAATCATAACTCCATGGAACACGGGCATAAAACCTAAAATATATCTGATAAAAGTCTTTAATACCACGTTGGAGCTTCCTGTCTGCCAGTCCTGCATGGACTCACCGTCTATATTCAATGTCGGATTAAACCCATAAGAGTTGGGCATTACATAAGGAGAGCAGGAAAGTTTCTCATGCGTAAACGGAAGTATCTTCATCATCTGCTGCCATGCTTTCTCAGTCTCTCCCATCATAAACAGCGACATAATCGCAAATGCAGTGGCATGAATATAAGAAGCTCCATTCTCTGCTGTTCCCGGTGGAAGTTTATAAATTCTTCCAACCCCCTTTGCATCCGGATAGAAGCAGGGTTCAAAGGTTTGGAATCCATATTTGGAATCCAGCTGCTCATATGCCTCCATTATCACATCCTTTATAGAACTGTCCTTTTCATAGAGTCCACTGAGCACCCAAAAAGCATTGGAGGTCAGACCATATCTGGGTCTTCCATCCGGATCGCAAAAGCTGCCCACGTAATAAGATTTTTTATCCCCCCAGCCATGCACAATACGCTTCTGTCCATGCTCGTTTTCTATCACAGCATTTTCCCACAATCCCTGTTCCAAACGCTTCCGCAGTTTCTGATATCGGTCGATTTTCTCCTGGAATCCGCCCAATTCATACAATAGCTCCATCATTTGGGTAAGATTACGATACACCTGTAAAGTTGCCATCACAGAAACCCCTGATCCAAATTCTTTCAGCGGTTCCCTGCTTACCCCCAGCCCATCCAGAGCGTCATTCCAATCACCATATAAAATTTTGATACATCCTGTCTGTGCATCCTGCTTGTCAGTCAGGTAATCCATCACACGGAAAAGATGTTCCAGAACGGTATCCCTTTGTTCGCTCTTCCTTACCAGCCGCTTCTGTTCATCCACAATCTCATAATATCCGCATACTTCCTTCAAAAAAGCAAAATCACCGGTAAATTTCAGGTAGGAAATCACCGTGTCAATTACCCAGCATCCCTGATCAATGAATTGTCTCAAATCCATTGGCGGCACAGACTGCTCATTCTTAGGCAGCCCATACTGTCTGGGGAATCTTCCGTTCGGAGCCAGAAATGAGAAGGCTTCCAGCATCTTCTCTCTGGCTTTATCCGATCTGTAATAAAGCATTCCCTCTATCGCCTGAAAAACATCTCTGATTCCCACCAGTGAATTCGGACTTAACTGCACATATCCTTTAATCAGAGAACAGAATTCAACCTGTTTTTTCAGAGAAGCAAAAAAATGCGTCATATTCTTTGCATTGTATGCCTTGTCCACACCTTCCTCGAAGGTACAAAACATGTTTCCCTCTTCTTCGCCCATACGTTGCGCTGTTGCTGAAATCACTCGATTCACAGTCTCTGAATCAATCGTATCAAGCAGTGTCTGATAAGCTTCTGTATCGGAACAGTTTGTAAGATAACTGAATCGTAACTCCATCCCACCTCTGCTTCCCGTTTCCATACGCATATGCACCAGTTCTCCCGCAATAGCAATATCCGTAAATGTAGTGACATAAAGTGGTATATGGAAGGTTCCTTGTTTCAAAGCTTCCGCCCCGCATAAACTTCGGTATCCACCTCCGACATACTGTTTTCTGGAAGTGGTAGCTTCCACTTTTTCCAGGCGCACACCTTCTCCGGCTGTAAATCGCTGATTTAAAACACCAAAATTGCTGATGGATTCCGTCCGGGACAGGTCCTCGTTAACAGTAAAGACAAATTTACCAAGTTCATCATTTGCTCTTTCCGTAAACTGGCAGCGTCGAAACCATCTGTCCTCCGACGACTCATAAATGCTGTGACATAAATATGGATTCATATACGCTGAAAGGTAAAGCTTTTCTTCACTCTGGCTTCTATTTAGCACCGCAACCGAAAAATACACCTGATTCTTCTCATCCACAAACACCCGGACCCCAAACAGAAAAGCCGGGGTCTCTGTGATGTAGTATGTACAGGTCGCATGGAATACTGTATATCGGATTACCTCTCCCCATTCTGTCTCATCCAGAACCGGAACCGGCAGAAGAGATAGCACTTTTCCTCCGCTCTGTCCTGCAAAAAAGGCAATCTTAGGCTCCTGACCTTCCGCTGCTCTTAAAAACAGGGAAAACAAACCATCATTTGCATGCATATACCCGGATGCATAGGTCCAGAAATTAAATCCGTTTTCCCCATATGGGAAACGATTATCCCCGTCCTGCCTCGGAACACATAGGATACTGCCGTCATCCAGGTAATAGGTCTGTCCCGGAAGCGCACACTCTGCCTCACGTCTTCTTACTGTTTTGTCGTAAGCTTCCGAATACTGTTCCAGTTTTTCATACAGATTCTGCATTTGCCACCTCCTGATTACAATCCCAAAAAATCTTCCATCTGCTTGATAATCTGTTCCGCTTTTTCTTCGGATTCCATCTCCGCAAAGACGCGAAGTACCGGCTCTGTACCGGAAAATCTGGCGATAATCCACCCGTCATTTTCAAAATAAATCTTAAGTCCGTCTTCATAGCTGATTTTTTGAATTGGCTGATGGTAATCCGGTAATTGCTTTTCCTCAAACAGTTTTTTATATAGTCTTGCCTTGGTATCCTGGTCAAAACTATAGTTGCGTTCCATCATTTTAAGTACGCCATAGCGCTCATATATTTCTTCCAACAGCTGAGACAGACTCTTGTGGGTAACACTCATCAGCTCAATCATCAGGCTGGCTGCAAAGATACCGTCTTTTCCCTGAATGTGCCCGCGGATTGTCAGACCTCCGCTGCTCTCTCCGCCAATCAGTGCATCCTCCGCCTCCATCCCACTACTGATATATTTAAATCCCACCGGAACTTCTATACATTTTTCTCCATGATCCTTGGCAATTCTATCCAACAGATGAGTGGTTGCAATATTGCGTACCACAGCACCTTTTTCCTTTTTATATTCCAGAAGATAGTAGTATAACAGAACTAAAATATCATTGGGATGAATAAAACGCCCCCTCTCATCAATAATGCCAAGTCTGTCGGCATCCCCATCCGTAGCGATACCGATATCATAACCGCGCTCCACAACCATATCACTGAGCTTACGCAGGGTCTGTGAGGAAGGTGCGGGAAGTTTTCCTCCGAACAGCGGGTCCACTCTGTCATTGATAATGTCGAGTTCACAACGGGCAGATACCAAGACCGTCTGCATGCATGTTTTTGCCACTCCATGCATAGGATCCAGCAGAACCTTAAGTCTTCTATCCTTTACCTTTTCCAGATCAATGTTCGCAAGAATATTGTCAATGTAATCATTAAACGGATCTAAGAGTTTCACTCTCCCTGACTGTAATGCCTCTTCAAAATCAATCTGATGCACGTCACTCTCCGTCAACTGTGCTATGATTTCTTCGATTCTGTCCGTCTCCTCGCGATTGGCATCCTTGCCACCGTTGGTAAATATTTTCACACCGTTGTAATCGCTGGGATTATGGCTGGCTGTAATTGTCATACCGTAAAAAAGCTGCAATTTTCTGACCGCAAACATGATAAGCGGCGTGGGGGCTATTTCGTCCACAAAAAATACCGTAATGCCATTAGCTGCCATCACCTCGCTAATCCATATGGCAGCTTTTCTTGAAAGGAATCTTCTGTCATATCCAATGACCATACCAAGCTCTTTTGCCCCATCCGCTGATGCAGTCCGTTCTCTCATGTACATTGCTGCTGCCTGCGCCAGCAGATTAATGTTAGAGTGAATAAAGTCATCTCCGATAATCGCTCTCCAACCGCCTGTTCCAAATTTAATCATAACTCTCCTCTTTCCTTTCCAACTCTTTGTTATCTTTATTCTTTCACGCTTCCCACAAGAGCACCGCTCACAAAATACTTCTGCAAGAATGGATAAATCATAATAATAGGGATTGTGGTAATCATAATTGCTGCATATTTAATGGTGTTGGGAATTGTGGCTTCCCCCGGAGAAAGTGCCTTTGCAATATCCTGCCCCAGCTGGCTGTTGATGATGATTCTCTGTAAAAGCACCTGTACCGGAACCTTTGCATCATCTGTCAGAAGTAACATCTCCCAAAAGTATGCATTCCATCTGTCAATCGCATAATACAATGCAATCGCCGCCATAATCGGCTTTGACAGGGGGATGATGATTCTAACCAGAATCTGGAAATCGTTAGCACCCTCTATTTTGGCTGATTCCTCCAAAGCTTCCGGCAGACTTTCAAAATGCGTACGGAAAATAACAATATAAAATGCACTGATGGCGGGATAAAGCAGGATTCCCAATCTGGTATCCAACAGATGCAGATTTCTCATTGTCAGATAAAACGGAATCATACCACCGCCAAACCACATGGTAAATGTGACAAACAATCCCATTGTTTTCTTCCATGCCCATCTTTTTTTGGACATGGGATAAGCTGCCAATATCGTCAGCGTCAGACTCAAAATTGTCCCAAAAACAGTATAAAAAATTGTGTTCATATATGCAGTCCAGATTCCTTTATACTGAAACACCACCTGATAAGCTCTCCAGGTGAAGTTCTTTGGAAAAAGAAACACTTCATTCTTCATGACACTGGTCGCAGAACTTAAGGATGCTGAAATCAGATACATGAATGGATATAAAGTGACCACACACATAAATATAATAATAAGGTAGCACACACCCACAAACACTATTTCGCCCAAACTTTTTTGCTTTAATTTCATAACCTAATCCTCTCCGTTCTACCACAATGTTGTTCCATCGAGTTTCCTTGTAACTTTATTTGCGGAAAATACCAGGAAAAATCCCACCAGATTCTGGAACAGGGTAACCGCCTGTGCATAACTGTAACGTCTTCCCATAATACCCTCACGATACACATAGGAATTAAAAACATCCGCTGTCTCATAAATTGCAGGATTGTATAGCAGGATGATTCTCTCATGACCTACATTCAATATGGATCCCAGATTAATCAACAGCATGATTACAATGGTAGGTGCCAGATTCGGCAGAGTAATGTAGAGCATCTGTTTAAATTTTCCCGCCCCGTCCACTGTGGCGGCTTCATACTGTTCCTTCGGTATTCCTGCCAGTGCCGCCATGTAGAGGATGGCACTGAAACCTGTTCCCTGCCAGATTCCGGTACTGATAAAAATAGTCTTAAAGTACTTTGGTATCTGCAAAAAATAAATGCTTTCTTTCCCTAACAGGTTCAGAAAACCATTCACCAGGCCCCCGTCCGGTGAAAGAAACTGTATTACCATCGACATAACAACAACTGAAGAAATAAAATGTGGCAGATAGCTGATAGTCTGCGTCACTTTTTTAAATCTCTTAAGGCGTATTTCGTTAAATGCAATCGCCAAAATGATTGGCAGCGGGAATCCAAAAATCAGCCCAAATACATTAATGGATAAGGTATTCTTCAGCAATCTGAAAAAATACGGATCTTTGAACAATGTCCTGAAATTTTCAAATCCCAGCCATTTGCTGTTCATCATCCCCTTTACAATATCAAATTTTTGAAAGGCAATTATCATTCCTCCCATGGGCACATACGCAAACAAAATGTACCAGACAAACACAGGAAGAAACATCAGATAAAGATATTTGTTTTTGTGTAATTCCGTTTTAATTCTCCCGGTTTTTTTCATTGATTCTTCACTCCTATTTTTCATTTTTGCTTCCTCCGGAATCTGTATTCGTACAAACATCCCCATATAACAGGAATGGAAGACAATCCGTCTTCCATTCCAAATTCATTCGGTTAATTCATTTCAAAAACAGTTTCTTACAATTTACTTGGAGAGTGAGGTATATCTTCCATATGCCTGATTTTCCAGTGCAATCATCTCATCGATTCCCATATCCTTGATGCGGGTTACAAAGTCATCAAACTCCTCGATAGGACGGGTTCCGATGATGAATTTCAGCAGTTCTTCATCGGTATAGGTTTTGATGGGACTCATCTTGGCATCATATGCACTCTGTTCATCTTCCGTCAGCACCAGTGTAGGGTTGATGTCATAGAAGTAGTTGTTCTCGACATAATCAAACAGCTGCTTCTTTACATCTTCATTTGCACAGGAAGCGGCCTCATACTCCGGAAGCTGTCTCATTCCGAGAAGTGCCTGCATGCCGTTGGAACGAATCCATGTAACCAGACCATCCTCTGACTGTGTCACCTTATCTGTGTACTGAGGAACCCCGTCAACATACTCAAAGCTGTCTCCCTCAATACCAAAGTTGAACAGCATAGAACCCTCATCGCTGTATACATAATCGAACATCTTAATAATTGCAATTGCTTTATCTTCAGGCACTCTGGAGGAAATGGCCCATGCGCTTCCACCGACTGCTGCCTGCTGGCTGAAAGTCTTCGCCGGCTGTCCTTCAGTAAGTACAGGGGGCTGAATCACCTGCCAGTTGGTATCAGGATCGTTCGCCAGAACTTCTGCATTCGAATTCATCCCTGCAACATATCCGGTCCAATAACAGGTAGCGCCTGCTTTATTGTTCAGAATATGATAATTGTTCGTATCCTCTCTGGTGATGAACTCTGCATCAATCAACCCCTCCTCATACCATTTCTGCATGGTTGCCAGATACTCTTTGGTCTCGGGAAGAATCGGTGCATATTTCATCTCTCCGTCCTTAGCCATCCAATAGTCATTGTTTCCGTTTAATTCAATCCCCCATGCATCTGCAAAATTCATGAAATAATTTTCCCACGCACGGTCAAGCACAAGCGGAGTCACGTCTCCTGCACCATTACCATTCATATCATGAGTCTTGAATGCCTTCAGAGTATTGTACCAGTCATCGATTGTTACGGGCACCTCTAAGCCCAGATCATCCAGCCAGTCCTGGCGGATGCAGTAACCCATTGCGGTGCGCACCGCTGTGAGCATAGGGATTCCGTATACTTTTCCATCACTCGCCGCGGTCTGTGCCAATACTTCTTTGTTGTCAACGATGTACGTTTTCAAATTCGGTGCATACTGCTCGATTAAGTCATCCAGAGGCAAAAATGCTCCGGACATACCGAAGTTATTAATGTCCGAAAGTGTGCCGGCCATCACATCCGGTGTTTTTCCACTTGCTACAATAACACTGAATTTGTCCTTTGCCTCAGCATTGACTACCGTCTGAATATCAAACTTCATATTCGTTTTGTCAGCCAATGCCCGAAAGGTCATCGTGTCTTCCGTATACAGTGCATCTGCCAGACGGCTGGGTACGAACATGGACACCTCCACGGTTTCTGCGGGAGCTTCTGCTGCCTGATCGGTAGAAGGATTCGGTTCATTTCCTATTGACACCGTTTCTTCTGTGCTTGCTCCACACCCCGCAAACATTGCCATGGACATTGATATAGCTAATAACAAAGCCATACCTTTTTTTCTTTTTTTGAAACACATAATAAATTCCTCCTCTTTCGAAAAGATTAATTTGTTTGCAAGCACAATATACGAAAAACAGTGGGAAAATAAAATCACAAATATTCCACTTTGTCACTGTTTTCCCCATTTCCCACAGTGTAAATTTTCCACAACAGTGTACTATTTCTTCCGTATCAAATTGTTGCCTCAATTATTGCACGGAGTTTCTGCGGTACTGAGTAGGTGTCACCGAATATTTTTCTTTGAATTTCTTGATAAAATAGTTTGTGCTTGAAAAACCTACCTGCTTAATCAGTTCTTCCAGAGAAATATTAGTCTCTAACAGCAGCCTGGATGCCTTATTCAACTTGCAATCATTTGTATACTGCGTAATTGTAACTCCTGTTTCCTCTTTAAAGATGCGACTGATATATTTGGGACTCAGGTACACTTTTTCCGCAATATAATCC
>JAILPF010000463.1 GCA_024699575.1 Acetatifactor sp.
CATACTCATTCAATCCTTTTTGCTCGATATATTCGGCATCATCGTCATACTCATCCAGGATATTACCAACAATTTCCTCCAGGATATCTTCCATTGCAATCAGTCCATCCGTCTGTCCATATTCATTTACCACAATAACCATCTGAATTTTTTCTGACTGCATTTTTTTAAATAATTCATCGATGTTCTTCGTCTGAGGAACAAATAAAGGTTTTCTGAGCAGTCCTCTCATTTTACTGACAGCAACAGAATCATCCTTCCCTTGAGCCTGCATACGAAACGCATCCTTAAGATGCAGAATACCGATGATATGATCTATGTTTTCCTCGTATACCGGGTATCTGCTGTTTTTCTCCTCCAGCATAAAAGAAATTGCTTCCTTGAGACTGGTGTTGGCCTCAATCGCAATGATATCATTTCTATGGGTCATAATGTCCTGTGCTTCTTTATCACCGTACTCAAAAATATTGGTGATGAGTTCTGCTTCACTAGCCTGAATCACACCTTGTTCATGGCCTTCATTAACCATATCAATAATTTCCTCTTCAGTCACCTCATTTTCCTCTTCACCGCTGCGCAGTCCAAGTAAAATTAAGACACCCTTTACCGTAATCGCCACTAACCATGTGAGCGGTGACAGAATTTTCATAACCGCAAAAACAGGTTTCACACAGAGATACGCCCACTTTTCTGATGTCTTTGCAGCTATTTTTTTCGGAAGCAAAATTCCAAAAGTCAAAAATATGTATAAGATAGCGATCAACAATACTGTAAACTCTCTTACAGGCAAGTCAACTGTTTTTGCACAGACAATACCTATGGAGATATGCAGGAATGTAACCACCATCTGCAATGTGTTGATAAAGATTTTCGGCTGTTCAATAATCTCTATCAAATATTTTGATTTCTTATCTCCATCTTCCGCGCGTTTCGCTACGTCCTTTGCATTCAGGAAATCAACTGCCGCTCCGAATCCAAAAAAGAAAAAATCAATCAGCAGAAAAAGGAAAAAAAGAAATATACTGGCAGTAGGACCACCATCATCCATAAATAAAACCTCTCTTTCGTCAGAATCGTATCTTATGTACTAAGTTCCAGACTAATCATCAATGCCTTGTTCACCCGGTGCATTACATCTGCATCCAGATGACAAACCTTATCTTTTAATCTTTGTTTATCAATTGTACGAAGCTGTTCCAGCAGAACAACAGAATCTTTATCCATATCATATATGGATGAGCTGAGTTCAATATGTGTGGGAAGCTTCGCCTTATTCATCTTTGAGGTGATTGCCGCACAGATTACTGTTGGACTATGTCGATTTCCAACATCATTCTGAATAATGAGGACCGGTCTGATTCCTCCTTGTTCCGAACCGACAACCGGTCTTAAATCTGCGTAATAGATATCTCCTCGCCTCATAACTCCTCCATTCTGCAGCACAAATTATTTTGTCCTGTACGGATATTATTACCGTTTTATCAGGAGGTATTCAGCAATTATGAAAGTTCATCCCGAACTTCTATCACTTCCCCATGTCTTAAATATACTCTGGGAAGTCTTTGGTTTAAATCACAAACCAACTCATAGTTAAATCTACCGGAAAGGTCTCCGATTTCTTCTGCACTAATCTGTTGGTCTTTGTCATATCCAATTAAAACAACAGAGTCATCTTCCTGTACATCCCGAATATGTGATACATCAACCATAAATTGGTCCATACATACTCTTCCAAGAATCGGAGCCTTTTGGCCTCTGATTAATACATAGCCCTTACCTGAAAGGGATCTTGGATATCCATCACCGTAGCCGAGCGGAATAGTAGCTATCTTCATATCCCTGTCTGCCACAAATGTTCCTCCGTAGCTCACTGCCTGGCCGGCATGAATTGTTTTAATATAAACAATATGACTGTGCAACGACAATGCAGGTTTTAATTGAATTACATCTTTTTGCACCTCATCGGAAGGATACAAGCCATAGAGGGATATGCCTGCTCTCACAATGCCAAGATTA
>JAILPF010000513.1 GCA_024699575.1 Acetatifactor sp.
TTGCTTCCCGATACCATTTCTTTTTGCGAATACCGAAAAACGCCATTAAAAACAGTACACACAGGACATCGGAAATGAAAACCAGTAGGACACATTGGTGCCTGACACAATTAAATCAACTCGATTCCTTTATTGTTTTCATTTAAGATTGCAAACGAACATCTCGAATTTCGCAATTACTTAATAAAAACAGCTTGATATTTGCAAATCTGATTTATATCTTATAAAATGTTAGGGTTAATTCCCACATACACATCTATCTCTGTGTTTTCAGGGCTTAACATATCTGTTTTCTTGGCAACATTATATCCCACTGTTATTGGTTGCAAGCGTTGTTGCATTATATATTGGTTTAACTGATTACATGCATCTTGTACTCCCCTTGGATGCCCTTGATAAGAAGCTACCACTGCATTAACAATTTTGATTTGTTTCTTAAAAACAAACTGATCTGTTGATTCAATGCTCCTATCTATCGGTATCAGCAATTCCACATCAATTACATCCCCCTCGATGGCGTAAGTAGCAGTTATTGGAGTGCCTACGCGCTTTGCGCCCTCTTTCTGAATATGGCATTCCATTTCTTTCCCTTTGCTCTCAAGCTCATTCTGCTTTACTTTTCCTCTATAGCTAAAAACATTTTCTATATTTAATTCCTGTTTTTCTTTAATCTCTAGCATTTCGCCCTTTCTGTACCTCGTTTCCTGCAACAATATCCTTAATAATCTCTTTAATTCTTCTCACTTTTAATCAATTGATAACTTAAAGTCCATTTTTCATACGAAATGATAATACAAAAAATAATCCAAATACACCTATCAAGATAAAAATTTGCCACACCAAACTGCCTGCTTGTGTTATTCTAGCTACCCACAAGAAGCTAGCAAGGTAGAATTCATAAATTTGTGAAAGGAAAAGCATAACACTCTTTTTTTCTCCTCTTACATACCAATATACCAAAATTGGCATTACAACAGCAATCATAAAATGTGCAACCGCTTTTATAACTGTATCACTACCTACAATCAAATCAGATATAGATATCAAAATTGTAAAGGCAGCCACACCACTATAAAGATATTTTCCATAAATTCTATTTGCTTTTTCCATTTAAAGACCTCCTTTGACATTTGTACACCAGTCCAGATCCAATATAGCATCCTGCGGTCGCTCCTGAAGCTGCAGCTCCGATAAGCATTGCTCCATATGCAGCTCCTACAAATGCAGAGGCAGGAGCACATGCAATGGCGATACATGCAGTACCTGCAATAGCAAGTCCAGCGCCAACACTCTCCCAATTGACACCCCATCAATTTTTTCCAATTCCATTGTCGAAAGCTGTGTGAATCCACTGTTTAAGACCATTTCCATTTCTTTTTTTCTCCTTTTTCTTAAAATGTATTTGTTCTTTACACTCATTCGAAAAAGCGATATACTTTACACGAGTACTTTTCCTGTGGAATCCTACTTCCGCTTGAGTGCTTACCTTGTGGCTTCCCTCTCGTTTGCGCAATTCGGTGGGAAGTCATTTTTTATATAAATAGCCTGTTGGGCTGATTTATATCGCATTCTCCAATTGTTCATCCTTTGGTTTATTACTGAAATATATCATTACTGTTCCTGTCATCAGTACGCCGCCTACAATTGCAAACAATATGCATGTTAATGTATCACTCTCCATATTACTCATTGAAAGAAGTTCACCACATGCGTTAAATATGCTGTGCATGATTATGGATGATATAATTGAATCTGTTTTTACCGCTGCGACTGCCCAAATGCATCCAATCACAAATGTGTATGTCATCCATAGTGGCTGAAGATGTCCCACACCAAACAATAATGATGATAAGAGCACTGCTACAGTTACCGGCATCGCCCTTCTGAGTCTGGATAAAATGATTCCACGGAAAAATATTTCCTCCGCAATGGGCGCAACCACAACTCCAAACAATATCGAGAAAGCTGTCATATTCTGGAATAATGCACCCGATGCTTCCTCATATTCTTCAAGCACAGATGCCGGCAACAGGTTCAGCACTCCATCCACCAGCAATGCCATTCCCAATCCCATAACTACAAGATACGGAATTTCTGTTTTTTGAATGTTCTTTATGTTTGCTTCCCGATACCATTTCTTTTTGCGAATACCGAAAAACGCCATTAAAAACAGTACACACAGGACATCGGAAATGAAAACCAGTAGGACTTGATTGCTAAGCAGAAATTCTTCCGTCATTTGAGTTGCAGTAATCTGATCTATCATCTCACCGTTAAGTCCGCTTTGAACTCCGATGACAACACCATATACTATGCTGCCCAAAATGCCAATCAGCAGTTGCATTCCAAAGAATAATAAGAGATAACAAGTTACTTTACCCAGTTGTTTTAATAAGTTTTTCATGTTTATAACCCGTCTTTCTGCGAAAGCCACCAATACGATTATGAAACTGGTGGTACTCGCTAATCTATCGTTTTTAAGCTTCTTCCATTCTGTTATTATCTTCGCTATAAGACTGACACACTGCAGAACACATGGAGGTGAGTGGCAGGACTGTATAGCGGCGGCCTCGTATGTTTATATGTTGTTGGTCATCCGTTAAAGGCATCAATGGCTTATTTGTGTTACCCTTTAATTCTCGCTATCCGCTACCTCTCTGTTTCAAACTTTTTCCTCCAGTTTATAAATATCATTACTCAATGCTTTTCCTTTTGTCACAATGATATTGACAAAGATTTCCTATAATCAGTGGTATAGCATACTGAAACGGAAACCTCCACCATACATAAAGCAGATTTATGTGAAAAGATACATATATCCTTTTTATACATTGTGGCAATCCCATTGAAGCAATTACATATGGAATTCCAAAACAACGTAAATCATAACCATTATAACTAACACAAGAAATCATTGTCATGAGGATACCAATACCTATAAAATTCAACGTATTTTTTCATTCTTCTGGTTTTTTCTTTGATTTATATCTAACAATCAGAGACAAAAAAGTCAAAACTAACCATAAAGTCAAAGTTACACAAAGCGCTATTTTTTCATTGGTCATAATAAGCATTGATATAATCATAAAAACAATTCCCAAGATAGCTAATATATTTGATTTCATCATAATCCTCCTTTCTAAGTTCTTTTCACAAGAATCCAAAAGGAACTTGACATGTCACGAATTAATTATCTATAACTATTTTTTTCTTGCTAATACAAATGATTTGTAACAGTCATCTCTTTCTCCATCAGTTTACAAACATTTTTATACAATAAGTATAAGATCGTAGCGCGGAAAATTTTCTTTTTTTACTTGCCAAGTCCAAAAAGAAAATCTCCTCACGCCACCTCATTAAATCACATATTATGATATTGCGTCAGCAATAAAATCCCAAGCACTCTCAGCTGCACTTTTAGCGCCTGCATATCCTAAGCGAGCGCCTACCGCACCTGTTCCAATACCAACAACAACGCCTGCCGGTGTGGCAAAACCCAGAGTAGAACCAGTGGTAACGGAAAAGCCGCCCACAAAGCCTGCAGCTGCTCCTACTACGCCACCACAAACACCTACTCCTGTGCAAACCACTTCCTTAACGCCACCACCATTGATTAATAGTAAATCATCAGAAGATAAAATTTCGACCATACCTTAGCCTCCTTAACCTAAATAACCAGCAGCTGCAACGCCTGCAGCTGCTCCAGCCACAAATCCACAAACACCACAAATTACTCCACCAACAATTGCCCCTGTTGCAACGCCTGCCGGAACCGCAACAACAGTAGCCGCTGTTCCTATCCCTCCTATCATTGCGCCAAGAGCCGCACCAGACTGTGCTCCACCATAAGCACCTCCAATGCCACCAACGACACCTCCTACAACAAGTTGCCATAATTCAGCTCCACCTTCTGTTGTCATAATGTCGTCATACGACATTTCACAGAAACCATTGATAAACGTAATTTCCATTATTTAAAATCTCCTCTTCTCTTAATTGTTTTTACACTATTTAAGAAAAGTGATATACTTAACCTAGGTACTTTTCTTAAAGTGCTTGTGATTAAAGGCTCTGATAGTTGCGCATACTTTTCAGAGCCCTTGCTTTATATAAAACAGTTTGTCTTTGACAAATCTGATTTATATTGTTTTCTACAAGCTGTTTGGACTAATCCCCACATACAACTCTTGATTCTCTTTAATTTCTAACATATTACTCCTTTTGACGAACTAAGTGATGATTGGTAAGAAACTCGTGCTATTTGGCACCAAACAGTTTCTCAATCAGCACATTCATCACGCTTTTGGTCTCCGTTATTATTTTGGTTTCACACAACATACCAACCTTTAATCTTGCAATATCACCGGACTTGTTACAAAACTCTGTGCTATCGATTGAGGATTCGATTACATAATATGCACTTCCGCTTTCATTGACCTTGAGGTCGGCAGATACAAATTCCACCTGCCCACCCATTGTTCCATATTCATTTGATGGATATGCGGATATTTCATACTTCACCTTCATGCCTTCATCAATCTTGGCAATGTCACCATTCGCAATATAGCTTTTCACAATATATGCACTGCTCTCTGTATCGGGAATGATGGATAAAAGCTGCATTCCTCCGGTTGCATAATCTCCCAGAGACACATCGTTTATCATATTTACCACCCCGGAAATAGGTGCCTTCACATAGGCATTTTCAAGCGAAACACTTAAACTCTCTATCTGCTTCTGTAAATCCTGCTGTTTTTGCCTGCATATATTTAGCTCCGACACAACCGCATTATGTTCGGTTGCGATGAGTCCCATAACCTTGGTATTTACACCATTCTTCGTTAATGATGTCTTTCCGTTCATATATTCGGATTTATTATTTTGAGACAGTTTAATATTTTGTTCCAAATTCAAAATTGTCTGTTCCACAGCTTCTATACTCTGTGTTTCATAAGCTTTCAATGCGCTATCCCGTTGAAATAACATATCATTAATACTTTTTTCTAAGTCTTCCACTGCACCAGATGTAGCGTCACCATCACTGACTGTTTTCTGTAATTCCTCTTTTTGTCTGCGTAATTCATTAATTTTCACATCATACTGCCCGGCGGTATTATTATATTGTGCAATATAATTTTCCATTCGGCTGTAATAATATGTCTCATTTTTTGAAAATGGATTTTCGTGTTTGGAAAGCGCTTCTTTTAAACGCCTGTTCCAATCAATTTCACTCTGATAATACTCCTCCATACTTCCACTGGTTTCAATCTTTGTCGCATACGTAGACAGTTCATCATGATAATTTTGATATAAACTTTCTTCATTATTTTTTACCAATAACATTCTTGAAGCTATATCGGAATAATAAATATTATTCTGATATTCCTCTCCGATCGAAACATCATCCTCCAGCCACGCATCGTAGGCTTCCAGCATAGCTATTCGTTCCTCGTTATCTTCAGCCTGCTTTGTATATGCTTCTAACTGCAAATCATAATCCTGATGTTCGATTGCATAAAGGATGTCACCTTTTTCCACTCTTTGTCCGTCCTGCACATTTTTCACTGCTATGAGTCCCGGCAACTGATTGGACACCGTAGAAATATCAGCCGCAACGGCTATCGTGCCCACACCTTTTACCTCTATATCCACTCTAAAAATGCACATCCAAATCACAGCAAGCACAACAAATATCATGATGACATGCAGGAACCAGAAAACAACCGGATGTGGTTTGGAGCCATAGACCTCCGTACTGTCTGTCATTTCATTCATATCTATAATTATCGGTTTCACTAATGTATACCTCTTTTACTCGTTCTCCAGGGACTGTTGCTTAACCAATTCCGCATATTTACCATCTTGCATACGTAATTCTTCATGGGTTCCTGCTTCGATTACTTTCCCTTTTTCCAGCACATAAATTCTGTCACAATGCTTAATCGTACTTAATCTATGCGCAATAAAAATGGTTGTCATATCCTTACAGTATTCACGAATTGTCTCATCCAATGCCCGTTCGGTAATAGCATCCAGATTGCTCGTTGCTTCGTCTAAAATTAAAATATCAGGGTTTTTGAGCATTGCCCGTGCAATGGCCAGCCGCTGTCTTTGTCCACCTGAGAGGTTTGCTCCGTTTTCCTCCAGCCTCGTCTCATACCGTAACGGCATCTCATTGATAAACTCATGCGCCTGCGCCTTCTTGGAAGCTGCAATCACATCATCCACTGTAATATCATCAATACCCAGCATCAAATTTTCCATGATTGTGCCGCTAAAAAGAAAGGTCTCCTGTGAAACATAAGCAATTTTATCTCTTAGCACCTCTATACTGATATCTTCTAAATTATTTCCACTGATTGTGATATCGCCTTTTTCCGGACGATATAGATGTAGCAGCAGTTTGGACAACGTAGTTTTACCGGAACCACTCTCACCGACAAATGCCACCTTCTCTCCCCTTCCAATTAATATATTCACATCTTCGAGAACTAATTTTCTGGTACCATATCTGAAATCAATATTTTTGAATTCTATATCTCCCAATAATGACTGCGGTTTCATCTTTCTTAGTTCAGTCTCATCTTTCTCTGCATCAAGATCGAGAATCTCCCCCAGTCGCTCAGCCGCCACAACTGCTGTCTGCATTTGTGGCTGAAGATTGATTAAATTTTTAATCGGCTCCAGGAAATATATCAAAAGAGAATTGAAGGTAATTAACTGTCCAATTGTCATACTGCCATTGATAACATGTATTCCACCGACCCACAGAATCACAACGCCACCAATCAATTCAACCGCTGTTTTCAAAGAACTTTGTATATTGCCGACCATACACAAATCAAACACACTTTGTAACAATCTGACAAATTTCTTTTCCGTGTTCAGATTTGCTTTTCTCTCCGCATTATATGCCTTCACCGTTTGAATACCATTTAAAGACTCCACCAGGTAAGAAGTAAGCTGTGCATTATCTTCCATCTGTTTTTCATTTAACTTCTTATATGGCTTCTGAAAGGCAAAAACAATAATTGCATAAAAAATAACCAGAATCAATGTGATACCAAAAAGCATTCCATCTTGTGTGTATAAGATAATTGCTCCGGCGAACGCCATCAGCGTATCAATCATGATTGTAAGCGTCGCTCCGGAAATAGCATCTCGCACCTTGGAAGCATCATTAAATCTGGAGATAATCTCTCCCACTTTTCTGGTTCCAAAAAAATTCATGGGTAACTCCAAAACATGACGATAATACCCAAGCAATAAAGCGATGTCCAACTTCTGACTCAGATAAAGCAACAGATGGGCGCGAAACGCATTCAGCAATATGCGGAAAATATTTAATACAATCACACCTATGGACAATGTCAACAACGTATTTTTTAATCCGTCCGGCAATACCGTATCGACCAGTTCTTTAAAGTAAAATGCTGCCAGAATACCAAATGCTGTATATAAAAGCGACGCTAAAAATATGTGAATCAACAGCATTTTTTGTGGAATCAGGAGGCGGAGAAAACGCTCAAATAATCCCTGCGTTTCGTCTTTCTTTTGAAATGTTTCGTTTTTCACGAGCAATATTAAGATTCCCGTCCAACGATACTCCGGTATTTCTCCTTCAGGCACATTACTGCCAAAGAACTCTTCCGGTGTGAGTTTTACGATTCCTTTACCCGGGTCTGCAATCACAACCTGTTTTTCTGTAATTTTATGTATTACAACATAATGCAACAAATTACCTTTTACAATCACATGTGCAATACACGGCAATGGGAATTCTGAAAAAAAAGCTTCCGTATTGCCTTTTACCCCTTTTGCAGAGAATCCCAAATGTTCTGCCGCCTGTATCACTCCATAAGCATTGGTTCCCTGTTTATCTGTACCGGCAATTTCTCTGATTTTTGAGATGCTTAACTTATAGCCGTTTTGTTTAGCTATCGTTGCCAGGCAGGCCGCCCCGCAATCTGTTATATCATGTTGTCTGACACAGTAATATCTCATAGCTTTCCTCTCGCATGCCTTATCTTTTCTGTATGCCTTTCTTTGACTTCTCTTCTGTGCTTTCTGCTCAGCGGAACTTCCACGTCATCTCCGAAATATACTGATTCATTTCCGACTTCTTTGATTTTGTCGAAGTTAACGATAAAACCTTGATGGACATAACCAAAAATATCGGAATCCAATCTCTGAAATATTTGTCGCAATGGTTCGTAACATATTTTTTCCCCATCGTCCATATGAATGACAGATTGATTTCTACGCTTTTCGATGTAAATTATCTGATCGACATCTAATATGATATTTCCCCTATTAGCATTGATTTCCAGATATTTTTTTGTTGCCTCACTCTCATCCTTTTGATAAGCAATTTGGACAAGTGCTTTTTTTAATACTTTCTTCAATGCATCGTATTTTACCGGCTTCACCAGATAACCTATTGCCTCAAGGTCGTATGCACAAAGTGCGTATTCATCATGGCTTGTCACAAAACAGATTTCGCCACTATAACCTTGTCCCCGCAAATGATCTGCCGCATCAATTCCGCTAATCGGTTTCATTTCAATATCCAGAAACAGAATGTCAAAATTACAATCTTGTGCAACAGCTTCCAACAAATCCTGTGCATTCAAATATATCTTGCATTTCAAATCGTAATTGTTTTCATCTGTATAAACTTTAATGCATTCAACCAATTTATTTAAGAAATATTCTTCATCATCACACACACCTATGTTTATTGTTTTCATCGACCGTCTCCTCAATCTTATATTGTCATGTTAACAATAAAACAAAAACAAATTCAACCCCTCGGTGATGTTTGGTTCAAAACACGTGGTGATTGGTCAGTTTCCTTTCAGCCAATTGGTTATTATTTCAAACACATTTTCCCACGGAGTATATTTAGTTGGTTCTTTTCCATCACTATCCCCACCACTGATTTCATATAATTCATCTTCCTCTACTTTCATAAATTGTTCCGTAAACAGTTGTTTCTCTCTTTTCATACCCTACCTCCATATATCATGTTGCTCCTGCTTTGCACTTACAATTTATAACGTTCATCACCATATTTCAACAGTTCAGTGGTATTTGACATGTTTCCAATGGTATTTGACATATTTTTGAAAAAAATGGTAAAATAGCTTTGAAATTCAACTATGAGGTATCGCACAATGAATGAACTTACAATTTATACAGAAACATTATCAAACATCATTACATTGGCAATTCTTGATGAGGCTATTGGACATTTTTTACACTATCGTGAAAATATAAATCTATTCCGCACAAGGTTCATTTTTTATGGGCTTACAATTATCTTATCGATTACACATCTTTTTCCTCATCATACAGCAGTTCTCACTTGCCTTGAGATAATCTATCTTATAACGGTAACCAGGGCCTCCTTTTGGCGGTACCTGTATACTTATTTATTATACTATCTTTACACCTATGGAATCGGACTTCTAATTTTATCCATTTACACTATTGTTTATTTTAAATTTGTTCCAATTATGGATGAGTCTCTTGATACCTTATATCAATTCACCCAGATAACCGTCGTCTTTGTTATGTATCTCATTCTGGTTACCTATATTATTGGGAAACATAAAGCATCACAACCCCGGGCGACTAAGTACAGAGCCTATTTTCTTTCTTTTATTTCGCTGATTGTCATACTCTTACTTGGCACAAATGTGCTCTATGGCAAGCTTTTAACAGAAACCAACAATTCAACCGGATATCCTCTTCTGTTTCTGTTGCCCACCATTGAATTGATTGCTTTAATCTACATTACTATTTTCCGAAAATTTTTGGATGTCATGGACGAAAACATATCCATGCGAACGGAACTGAATATCAACACCTTACAAAAAGATTATTTTACCCGTACAGAGGATAATTTAAAAACACTGTCAATCCTGAGACATGATTTTAAAAATCATCTGATTGTCTTAAGTGATTATGCAAATACCAACCAGATTGATAAATTCAACGAATATCTCGAAAAAATACAAGGTTCCCTCTCGGAAACCACTTTGATTCGCACCCCCTCCAAAGTTTTATCTGCCATCCTTAATTCAAAGGCTCAGGATGCCCGGCTTGCCGGAATTACTTTCAACACCGATTTACAAATCCCACTTTGGACAATGAGTGATTTTGATGCTGTGGTTATTTTGGGAAATTTATTGGATAACGCGATTCGCGCTGCACAGAAATGTAACTCTCCGTATATTAATTTGTGTATGAAGCAGGTAGATTCCTATCTGGATATAGACTGTACCAACAACCATTGCGAAACAATCCTCGAAAAGAACGGAAAACTTCTCACTACAAGAGAGCAACAAAAAGAGCTCCACGGACTTGGTCTTTCCAGTGTCCGCAGAGCTGTCAATCGAATTAACGGTGAGTTAGAAATCAATTATACCGATGATACCTTCCATGCCTTTGTATCATTTCCAAACTATTTATAAGGAATCGTGTTTCCTTTCTTTCGATACATGGATATTTTGTCCGCCAATTTCTGGCGGACATTTTTAACGTATTTTCTACTGATAGGAAGCTCAATATGATTCCCCATAAACGCCACATTATTCTTTACTTCTTTTAAATATCTGAAATTGATA
>JAILPF010000004.1 GCA_024699575.1 Acetatifactor sp.
TACCTGATTTTTTGTTTTACTGGAAAATATTGTACAGATTCTACCTTCGCAGCACGAACTTATTGCTATAATTGGAAAAATTGCATATGGGAGAAGAAATATTTGGAGCGGTTGGGGCTTTCTGAGAAAAACTTTCCCAAGGTAATACATTCAGGAAGTTGTGCTGGAATACTTACCAATGAGTGGACAAAACTATTGTCTCTCCAGGGAAGAATTCCGGTTCATATCGGAGCCCATGATCATGTTTGTGCTTGCTATGGGATACAGCAAAAAGGGAAAATCCGCATTTGTGACAGTATGGGAACAGCAGAAACTTTTTTAAGCCTTACCACAGAGAAACTTACTTATAAGGAGGCGTATGAAAGAGGATGTATTCTTGGTCCCTTTCCGGGACAAAAAAGTTTTTGGATGTCTAATATCAGTTCAGCAGGGGAGTCGGTAGAATGGGTTCGAACAAGGCTTCAAAAAGAAGAGATTAGTTATGATGAAATCTGTACCTATCTAAAAAAAACAGAAGCACCTACCGGTATCTTGTATCTCCCTTTTTTATCAGGAATGGGAGCACCGAAATATCAGGCTGGTGTGAAGGGAGCCTTTATCGGTTTGGAAAAGACTCAAGGGATTGCAGAGCTTATTCGGGCGGTTATGGAAGGGGTGTCATATCATGAAAAATGGATCTTAGATGAAGGAAAGGTTGGAGAAGAAGAACTTGTATGTGTTGGTGGAGCCGTGAACAATCCATACTGGATGCAGATAAAAGCTGATGTGCTTGGTAAAAAGCTGATATCTCTAAAAAACACGGAAGTGACGCTGTTTGGTGCAGTGGGCCTTATGATTTTGGATCAACGGGGAGAAACGGCACTTCTTAAATTTCAGAGTGCTCTTTGGAAAGAGTGCAGGATTTATTTTCCTGAAAAAGAAAAAACATTGCTTTACGAAAAAATATATCGACAATATCGGGAGTTTATTAGGATTTACATTAACTATGGAAATAGAAGGGAAAAATATGAGAACATTTGTGGTTGCAGATGACATTACAGGAGCAAATGATATTGGACTTATGTATCGGAGGGCAGGCTACAGAGTAATTACCTATTGCCATGGCAGCAGTGTGGATTATGACGGAGAACATGAGGTTACAATTGTAGATACGGATTCTCGTTTTTGCACGCCAGAAGAAGCATATGATCGGGTTTTCACTCAGGTTTTAGAAGCTTCAAAGCACGGTTATGACCGTTTTTTTAATAAACAATGTTCTGTCTTTCGTGGGAACATTGGTGCAGAGTTTGATGCGATGCTAGATGCCCTAGGAGAAGAAAGGGGGATGGTAATTGCTGCGTATCCGGATACTGGAAGAACAACGGTTCAAGGAATTCATTATGTTAATGGCATCCTACTGGAGAATTCCCAGTTTAAAAACGATCCGATTCACCCAACAAGAGAGAGTATGCTGGAAAACATTATTCACAAGCAGTCTTTAAGAGAAACTGTCATAATTACACAGACTGATTTGCAAAGTATAAAATGGAAAGAAAAAACTAAGAAGGCGGCATATGCGGTGTTTGATGCAGAAAGCAATCAGGACTTAAAGCAGATTGCCAGAAAGTTGGCAGGTGAGAAGGTCATTTGTGGAAGTGCAGGGATTGCCTATTATCTAGGACTGGAGGAACAAGAGAAGAAAGAGCCGTTGGTGCTTTCTGTTGCTGGAAGTTTGACCTTGCAGACGAGAAATCAGATTGAGTATATGAAGGAAAAAGGCTATCCTTGCATTGAGTTGAATACGATGAAGATTGTGAGTAGTGAAGGAGAGGGAAAAAAGGAGATTGAACGTGTCCTTTCCAGTTGTAGCAAAGCGTACAATAACGCTTCATTCGTAGTGCTTCATTCAATGAATACCTCAGAAGAAGTGAACGAAACGAAAAAAATAGCAGCTGCAGGTGGATACACTAATGCGGAGGCATCGAAAAAAATATCAAAAGTACTGGCATTTCTTACTAAAGAGATAAAGGAAAGGCTTGGAGTGAATCGATATATTATTCTGGGAGGTGATACCTCAGCGGCTTTTTGTAATATATTAAATATTACTAAAATGGAGGTTAGCGGAGACGATATTCAGGGAGTGCCGGTTTTGAAGAATGAGGAAGAACAACGATTTATTTTAAAATCCGGAAGTTTCGGACAAAGAGAATTTATAGAAATGGCGTATCAGAAAATGAAACAGTGATTAAGAATAAACGGAGGAGACAGAATGGAAAGCTCAAATCGTATATGGACAGAGCTTACGGAACAGTATCCAGCTCTGTGGGAATGTATTTCAGAGATAAAAGCAGTAGGCAATGAACTCTGCCATTGCTATGATGATGGAAAAAAGGTTCTAGTGTGTGGAAATGGCGGTAGTGCTGCAGATTCGGAACATATTGTTGGAGAATTAATGAAGGAATTTTATATCAGACGACCGTTAAAACAGGAGGAAAAGGATCTTTTCAAAAATATGGGTGAGGATGGAGAAACTCTTGCTGAGCATTTGCAAGGTGCTCTGCCTGCAATTACACTGACCGGAGCTATAGCATTGTCTACAGCCTATGCCAATGATGCTGTACCCGAAATGGTGTTTGCCCAACAGGTATGGGGCTATGGACAGAAGGGAGATCTTTTACTTGCGATTTCTACGTCGGGGAGTTCTACAAATATCTGCTATGCCATAGAGACAGCAAAAGCAAAAAAACTAAGAGTTGTAGGTTTGACGGGAAAGACCGGAGGAAGAATGAAGGAACTATGTGATGCATGTATTTGTGTGCCAGAAACTGTCACTTACCGGATTCAGGAATATCATCTGCCAATCTATCATGCATTATGCAGAGCTGTAGAACA
>JAILPF010000209.1 GCA_024699575.1 Acetatifactor sp.
TATGTTGAAACCATGACGAAAAAGTGATATATATAAAGTATCCCTTACGCAAAGACGATAGGCTAAAGCCGGTCATTACCCTGGTGGTGTATTGGGGCGGAGATGACTGGGATGATCCGAGAAGCTTAAAAGAAATGCTGGATACAAGCGATGCGACCATTCTACAACATGTGAGCGATTATAAACTCAACCTGATAGTGCCAAAGGAGATACCTGATTTTGGCAAGTTTTCCACCGACTTTGGAACGGTGATACACTATATTGCTATTTCCAATGACATGGAAGCACTGCGAAAACTGATTGATGATCCGTCATTTCAGGAAGTGGAGAATGAATGCGTGAGATTGATAAATGAATTTACCAACAGTAACATACCGATTGAAGAAGGAAAGGAGTGTACAAATATGTGTAAAGGGTTGTCAGATTTACTGGAAGTGGAAAGAATTGAGGGCAGAACAGAGGGCAGAAATGCCGGAAGATTAGAAATTATAGTGCAGATGTATCAAGAGGGAGATATTACACTTGAAAAGGCTTGTGCGCTTCTAGGTTGTCCGGAAGAAGAGTTCTTAACGAATGTAGCGGAGAAGAATCAGTGATGCCCCAAAAGGGAGGATGCCAAGGAACTGAGGCTCCCTGGCATTTATTATGAAAAAGTTATTTACCTGTAATCGGCTGGGGTTGTTTTCTTATTTATAGTATATGTGAGAGAAATGTCCGAAACATGATGAGAAGTTAAAAAAATATTGAATGATTTATGAACAAAATTTTACGGATGTTATTTTCTGTTCAAACAATCGAAAGACACCCAAAAGGATGGCAATGTCATTAGTCCTGATGGTCATCTTGTGCTGTTTCAATAATTTTAGTTTATCGCACCTTGCTTTATTGCCTTTTTCTATCTTCAAGCTTTAAAAATTTGCCATTGTTCAATAAATTAACTGCTACAAACTTACCATTATTGCTTCTTCATCTCTCACACACATATCAAAGGGCAAAAAGGCAATAATCCTACCGCGAATTCCTTGATTTATTGCTTTACGCAGAGGTTTATATCTCCGGAATAGGAAAATAGAATTTACTATTACATTCAACAATTTAAAAAAATTTTTCAAAGACCTCTAAAGTTATTCAAAATCACTCCGATATACTTAACAAGTAAAGCAAATAAAACTAAAAAGTTTTAGATGCTTAAACTCAGTAATCCGAAATGATACGCACAATCATCAAAGATTACTTCACCTGTCAAGTGCAAATCAGGTAAGTGCGAACCTGACAAGCACGAGACACAACAGGTTGCAGGGAAGCAACTGATATTTCTAAATTCAAGGAGGAAAAATTTATGGTAGTACAACACAACTTAACAGCAATGAACTCTAACAGAATGTTAGGCCTTACAACAACCACACAGGCTAAGTCAACTGAGAAACTGTCTTCCGGTTACAAAATCAACCGTGCAGCAGATGATGCAGCAGGACTTTCCATCAGTGAGAAAATGCGTAAGCAGATCAGAGGCTTAAGCCAGGCTTCCGCAAATGCTCAGGACGGTATCTCCGCAGTACAGACAGCAGAAGGTGCCCTGAACGAAGTTCAGGATATGCTTCAGCGTATGAACGAGCTGGCAGTAAAGGCTTCCAACGGAACCATGTCCGAGAACGACAGAAGCTATGTTCAGAACGAAATCGATCAGCTGGTAACAGAAATCGACCGTGTTGCTGAGACAACCAAGTTCAATGAGACTTATCTGCTTAAGGGATCAGGAGAAGCAAGTGCTCAGGTTAAGGCAGAGGCTACTATTGGAACAAAGACCAGTGCTGCAACTGTAAAGGCTGCAACCGGAAATATCTTTACTGGTACAATCTCGGCTGCAAATGCTCTTGCATCCGGTACAGAAGATACGGCAACTATTCAGTATAAAGATGGCGAGGGGAATACCAGAACAAAAGAAGTTTCCTTTAAGACAGGTGCGGATAACAAGGCAACAGCAGCAAACTTGGCAAAGGCAATTTCTGACGATAGTGAACTTGGTAAAATCTTTACAGCGTCTGCAGATGAAGGTAAATTGACAATCGAATCTAGATTGAATGGCAACAAAACAGACAACACCAAGAATAAGATTGACTCTATCGAATTTGCATCGAAAGATGATGTGAAAAAGACTACATTAACAGCTGACCCTGGTAAAGATGCATCTGGTGAATCGGTATCCTTTGAACTATTAAAGACTGATGGTTCAGGCATCGACTTGGGTCAGGGATCAGTACCGAATGCAGTTACCATTGATGGAAAGACATTTACCTACGTTGCGAATAAAGATGCAACAGCTAAGGGAAATACATTTTCATCTTTGGATGATTTGCAGAAACTTTTAGGTGATGACTATGAAGTATCTGTAGTTTATAAGCAGGATGTAACTACAAATACATATAGCCAGGCTGACCCTAATACGAATCCCCATATTCTTGATAGTTCAGAAACAGAAACTCAGACAATCAAATTGAATGATTCTGCTTCCGGTAGAGCACTGGGAGGTTTAGCTCTGACAAATGCATCTACAGATTTTACGGGTATTGTAGATGCAACTGCTCTTGTTGGAGATACTGCAGCTGGTACCGAGAAAGTAATTTCCAATAAATCACTTTCTTTGAACATTGCTCGTAAGGCAACTAATGAAATCTCCGATGCAATGACTCTTAGTCTCCATGTAGGTGCTGATTCCAATGATGAGAATAAGATTTCGGTAGATATCGAAGCAATGAACTCTAAGGGACTTGGCATTGATGGTTTGAGAGTAGACGGTGCTACCAGCAAGAATGCTGACAATGCAATTGATGCTATCTCCGCAGCAATCCAGGATGTTTCCACCCAGAGATCCGCAGTCGGTGCTGTACAGAACAGACTTGAGCATCCCATCAGCAACCTGGATAACGTAGTGGCGAATACCACAAGTGCTGAATCTGCAATCCGTGATACAGGTATGGCAAC
>JAILPF010000016.1 GCA_024699575.1 Acetatifactor sp.
TAATAGGTAACAAATAAAATCGCCTCCAATCGAAAAAATGTAATTGATTCATTTCCGCAGGAGCGGAAACGAATACCTTATTAACAAGGGCGCGTAGCGCCGCATTTTTTCGAAAATTTGTCAAGTGTTTTTGACAAAAAAGTGGGGGATTTTATAAAAAAAGGAATCTGAAAGCCTTGAATTTACTGGCTTAAAGATTCCGAGAGATTATATGGATAAAAGGAGGTAATTATGAAATATATTGACAATGATAATTATTATTTTAAAAACAACACTTGCTCAGTTACATGGCTTGCTTTGTATCCTGACCATGTTTTAACAAAGATTCAGAACGCTATCGAGAGTTCCTGTGATGATTTAATAGACGATAACGTATTTCCTGAAGATGATGCTGCAAGCATGAATAGATATCTTGTAAGGATACTAATTCCGAAAAAATATAGGTGGAATAAAAAGAAAAATAAGGATATTACAGCTACTACAAAAGATCGTTTTAATAAATACTTTAGTTTAAAATATCATAGTGAGTTATTTAGATATCAAACTGTAAAAAACCATATAATTACAGAAGGAAAATCGGGTGCTTGGAATTTTAATACTTTCGATTTTACTCAAAACATAAAGAAATCATTGACACTTATTTTCAGTCTTCTATCCGAGGATTTTGTTAATGAATATAAAGAAGATGTAATTCAAGTAATCAATAATTTTGATTATAATAATAATTTGAAAGCGTATAAGGAAATCCTATTACAGTGCGATTTCATTACACAAATCACCTCTTTAACAGCAATAGCTTCTACCTGGTCTTGCTGGGAAGATTCCAAACAAGATGCTGATGATTTGGCTCTTTTTCTTATTCCTTTCCCTCAGATTACAACTGCTAATGTCAGCGAAAATGAATGGGTCAAATCTCAAATACGAAAAGAAACCGAATCAGCTTCCAACTTGTTAAACGATGCAGTTATTAGTTTTGAATCCCAAAACTACCTTGACGCTACAGATAAATTTATTGAAGTGACAAAAATGAACTATGCCAGAGAAGATGATATAGCTAAGGCATACTTCTATTTAGCAATTTGTTTCCATGACTATAGTTACGCACTTATTAACTCAAAAATTAATTATGAAGAGAAAGCTAAACTCATGTTACGAAATGCACAAAGATATGGTTATCAATTTGATAGTAATGAGCAAAAAAGATATGGGGCTGAAAATATACGAGAATTATTAATAAAATGGAATGATTATTCATCCCCATACTCTTTACTAAGGCCTATCAAAGAAACCTATGGATTTGCACGAATAATCTATAATTCAAATAATAAATACTTCGATTCTTTTTATAAATCAATTCCAAAGGAAATGAAGAATGAAGATAACTTTAATGAAATGATAGTGCCAGCCTTTAACCCTGATGAATTGGTTAATAATATTAGTTTTGAGGAAGATTTGAGATATTTACTTATTGATAACTCTCATGAAAAGAATTTTCAAGATCTACTATATTTATTAAATGGGATTAAAGATAAGGAGACAAAAGAAAGCAATAATGAGAATAAATCAACAGACAAATGGGAAAAAATAACTATTTATATAAGAACAATCGCCAACGAATACTCATCACTAATAGATACAGCGCTTAAAATACTAGGCGATTTCACAATTAAAGTGTTCCTAATAGATGACTACAAATGGTCAGCTCAGTATTTATTATATAAACACCCACTTTTTGAACAAATAAAATATCACCCTAAAAATGAATTAAAGAATCGATATACAAAAATCAATTATACCATTATTAGTGACGACAATATCGACTTAACAATTTGGTTAATTCGCGAAGCTTTTTGGTTAGGATGTTTTTACTATCCTGGTGTTACACTTGCTATAAATCTTATCTCAACCAATGCCGAAGAAGTGGATTCGTATTTACGCTTTGAATGCCCAGATATGTTTAGAGAAATACCTGACTCCAATAATACTTCCAAAGTTATAATGTTTGAAACGTTTAAACCTCTAAACAGCCTCTCCTCTCCAGAATTGATTTGTTGTTTAAAAGAACTAAGCGAAGATGAAAACGCATTTAATTATTACGTTATCAACACCGAGAATGATATTCGTAGTTTAAATTATGGAATTAAAATCCGAGAATGGAATATACGTACTCAAATTGAAAATGGTAAAGAACCGTCGAATAATACGCTTCCAACTATTGCATTTTACTGTCAAAGTGATGACATCGCTAATATGTCTGAACATATGATAGTCCAAAACATAGATTGTGGAGATATGTGGTACAATAATTATAATTTAATCCCATTCGGTATGTTAAGTGATCGCTATACTTGGGATAATATAGATGGAGGCTATCTTGAAAAGGTCTCACAATCTACTCACTTACAATATTGTGGATTAGATACTAATGCAAGCAAAGAAGAAAAAATCAAATATTTTAAAGACTATTTTGCACAAAGCTATAATCGAGATTCTTCTTTAGCTGTAGCCTTATCTATGCCATACAGATTATTCCAAACTTTCTATGATAAAAGCGATCATATTTTATCAGTTAATAATATTGCATCCGACAAAGAAGAACATACTAATCTTGAAATGGCCAAAAAATTCGATAGAGCTATTTCGGATATTACACGCAAGACAGAAAATATTAATAATTTGGTACTTTATGAGCATTCAAGATGGTTAAGGTGGATAATATCGCGCGGTTGGACAAAAGCAACACCGGAGGAAGTTATTCTTTATATGGCTGGTGGCAATCCTAAACAGCAATTATTTATAGCCCGAATGCATGGATGTATCTGTTCTTTTGATGACTTGAGATTCTTGGCAGAAGAAATGTGCAACAATGCTGAAGGCAAAAAAGATTGGAAACGTTATGCCGCCGCCCGAATCCCTTATATACGTGATGACAAAAAAGGACCTGATTATAAAAAGGAACGAAAATATACACAAAGCTATAACTATGTCCCAAAAGATTTTGCTTCTACAGATATAAAAAACATAGAAAGCACTAGTGACATTATTAAAACTTCCTGGTTTGATAATATCGAAAGAGATGATAAAGATATACAAAAAAGTTAATTAATCAATGCATAGAATTCAATATG
>JAILPF010000020.1 GCA_024699575.1 Acetatifactor sp.
AAATCTTCTGAGTGAAGAGACTCTTCACATGGGCGATTTCTTCCTGAGATGCCTTTGCAGCAGGCACATAGTAGGATTTCTCTCGCGCAATCTGATATAGTTCTTCCTGTGATTTCTCACAAGCGTTGCGGAACTGTTTCAAAGTCTGCTTCAGCTCCTGATTTTCAGATTGTGCAATCATCCCCGCATAACGAGTCAATTCTCCGTTGATACCTGCCAAGGTATCTGCTACCATAGCTTTTTCCTGCATATTCTTTTTCTCCTCTCACACGATTTTACTGCAAAAACTTCATAAGCTGCTGCTTATTATCCATCGCAGACTGCGCACCCTTCTCAAAAAATTGTTTAATCTGGGAATCATCGGCCTGCTCAGCATAAGTTTTCATTTTCTCGTGCGTGGTGTCGTAACCACCGATGAGGTGTCTTAAGTTCTGTAAGTCAAGTGTTGAAATCTCGCTCATATTAACCTCTTTTCTGCGCTGTCCGCGCGCTTTTTACGAAATTAATATGACCTTTTTTTTCAAAGAATATACATGAAAATATTATATTTGATGGCGCACCACACCATACTCATCATCCAGTCGGAAGTAGGGACACTCATTCTGGCTTCCCGTAAGGAATCGATACATCTCATCCTCATCCAGATTTACCAGGCAGCTGTAGCACTCATAGTCTTCATCATATATATAGTTAACGCACATGTCGCAATTTGAACTCGCCATACACTATCATTCCTTTCCTACCAGATATTGATAAATTTCGCGTTTACCAACACCCCTGTCCTTTGCAACCTGCTTCATCGCTGTTTTATTGTCCATTCCCTGATTCTCGTAGTAGCTCATATGCTCCTCAATGGACATATCTTCCCAGGATGCAATCTCTTCCTTGCGTTTTTCCTCGATACTCTTCCCTTCAACAACCAGCACATATTCTCCTCTCGGCTCCTCGTTTTGGTAAAAAGCCAGAGCCTCCTGTATTGTAGTGGGCATCACGGTCTCAAATTTTTTGGTAAGCTCTCTGCATAGGGTAATCTTACGCTGTCCGAGCGTCTCATAAAGTTCCTCCAGAGTTCGGACTAAATGGTGGGGCGCTTCATAAAGGATCATCGTTCTGCTCTCTGTCTTTAATTCCTCTAACACCTGTTTCTTCTCTTTTTTATCGGCAGGCAGAAATCCTTCGAAGCAAAAGCGTCTGGTGCTTAATCCCGACAAAGTAAGTGCTGTGATGCAGGCTGCCGGTCCCGGCAGGGAAGTCACCGGCACTCCGCTTTCATGGCACATCTGCACCAGAACTTCTCCGGGGTCTGAGATTGCCGGAGTGCCTGCATCTGTAATCAATGCGATATTTTGTCCTGCCAGAAGCTGTCCGATCAGCTGTTTTGCTTTTTCCACTTTATTGTACTCATGGTAACTGGTCATGGGCGTATGAATTTCAAAATGATTTAAAAGTTTGATGCTGTTTCTGGTATCCTCGGCAGCAATCACATCCACATTCTGAAGGGTTTCCACGACTCTAGGCGTCATATCACCTAAATTTCCGATGGGCGTTGCGCACAAAAATAATGTTCCTGCCATAGTTTTCTCCGTTCCTAGTATCCGTAAATTTCCCGTATTTCCGGCATATATTCTCCGGGCTTTTCAAAAATAATCAAAGGCTTATCCACAGTCATCCTCGGTTTACCGCCCCGGACTCCCTCAATCAAGACCATGTTGGGTTCCTTGTCCACATAAGGATACACCAGCTGCATTCGTTTGGGTTCCAGCTTATGATTCGTCATGCATGTAATGATTTCCGCAAGTCGAAACGGTCTGTGCACCAGAAAAAAACTTCCCCCCGGTTTCACCAGCTTAGCCGCCTGCCGCACCACATCCTCCAAAGTGCAGAGAATTTCGTGTCTGGCAATGGCTTTGGGTGCTTCGGGGTTGACGATTCCATGCTGTCCTATCATATATGGAGGATTACATGTGATACAATCAAAAGAAGCAGACGGGAAAAGATTGTCTGCTTCTTTGATATCTCCGGTAACAATGTCAATCTTGTTCTCCAAATGGTTCAATATGACACTTCTGCGCGCCATGTCCGCACTTTCTTCTTGAATTTCCAGTCCTGTGAGGTGGCTTAAACCATATCTTCCTTCCATCAGAATCGGAATAATTCCTGTTCCTGTTCCAAGATCAAGCAACGTGTCCTCCGACTTTGCTCTCGCAAATCCGCACAGAAGGACTGCATCCATTCCAAAACAAAACTTTTCAGGGTTCTGTATAATCCGATAACCGTTTCTCTGCAAATCATCCAAACGTTCGTTACTCTTTAGACTGACCGTCATTGTTCTGTTCTTTCCTTTCCAGTCTCTCGCCCTGTCTGTCACGATTCTTTCTACGATTCTCATGTCGCTCACCGTTACGCTTTTCACTTCGGTTCTCATTTCGATTTTCGTTCCGGTTCTCTTGACGTTTATTATTCTGATTGTTTTGATTCTGTCGATTATTCGGCTTGCCACCATTTTTTCCATCCTGATGCTTACCCTGACGGTTGTCCTGACGGCCTTCCTGCTTGCGCTCTCCTCTCGCTTCTGCAGCTTCCTCAATTTCCTGCTGTTCTTCCTGTTCTAAGCGCTCCAGCTCTTTCATTTCCTCAGTGGTGAGCTCAACTTTTTCTTTCTTTCCGTGACGACGTTTGAAAGTGAGCTTGTCCACATCGTATTCATGAATTTCTTTTTCATCGTTGACTTCTACCAGAACCTTTACCAGTTGTCTCAGTACATTGACACTGTGAACCTCTCCTGTCAGCCCATCCTCTGTAGTAACAGTGTCTCCGATATTGGGAAGTCTGCGATTGAGTTCCTCGTAAGTTTCTTCCTCATTTTTCAGACAACACATTAATCGTCCGCATACTCCGGAAATCTTCGTCGGGTTCAGAGACAGATTCTGTTCCTTCGCCATCTTAATGGAAACCGGAATGAAATCGGACAGGTAGCTGTGACAGCACAAGGGTCTTCCGCAGATTCCGATTCCCCCTCTGATTTTCGTCTCATCCCTCACACCAATCTGACGAAGTTCAATTCTGGTCTTGAATACGCTGGCAAGATCCTTCACCAGCTCGCGGAAATCAATTCTTCCGTCCGCGGTAAAGTAGAACAACACCTTATTATTGTCAAAGGTGTACTCCGCATCGATCAGTTTCATCTCCAGACCATGCTTTTGAATCTTTTCATAGCAAATCTGGTAAGCTTCCTTTTCCTTAACCTTATTTGCTGCTTCCTGTTCGTCATCTCGCTCTGTCGCAATGCGGATAACCGGCTTTAAGGGCTGAATAATCTTGTCATCCTCCACTTCTCTGGGAGCTGCAACAACGGTTCCATATTCAATTCCTCTTGCGGTCTCCACAATGACGTGGTCACCCTTCTCTATTGTAAACTGAAGCGGATCAAAAAAATAAATTTTGCCCGCTGTACGAAATCTTACTCCAATTACTTTTGTCATCTATGCACCTCACTATTAAAAAAATAAACAGGCAGCCAAGTACCGCTACCCGTTTATTTTATCATACTTTTTTCCGTATGACTACTGTATTATTTTTCATCCGTTTTCTTTGATTGTCAGCATCAAAAGTTCCATAGTCAGTTCAAAGTTTACATTTGCATCCAGACGTTTCTTGGCTTTATCCAAAGCCTCAATAATTCGCTCTATTCCCTCGTAGCTGCAATGTCCGGTGATTTTCCTGATTGTCTGAATTTCCTCCCGGAACACCAGATGGTTCACATCATTCGTTGCCTTGAACAAAAGCACATCCCGATACCAGATGGACATGATATCCAGATAGTCATTCACATCGAGCTTGTACTCGTTAATCTTTTTAATCGCCGCCGTAATCTCATGCAGTTCCATCTCCTGGATATATTTTAAGAGGGAGAGGGCCTCCGACTTCACATTCTCAAAGTCCTCACTGGATGCCAGCAATCTCGCTTTTCCAATATTTCCTCTGGCAAAGGCGACACAAACCTCTGCTTTATAATCCGGTATCTCCAACTCCTCCATGAGGTATTTTCGAACCAGTTCATCAGCAACCGGCTTCATATTCAGTACAATGCATCTGCTCAAAATTGTAGGGAGCATTGCATTTACATTTGTTGTCAAAAGCAGAATCACTGCATACGCAGGTGGCTCTTCCAGCGTTTTCAACAAAGCGTTTTGTGCTTGTGCCGTCATTTTTTCCGCTTCATTCATAATGTAGATTTTATATGGGCTGCTGTAAGGTTTTATTACAACATCATTGTTGATCTGTACACGGATATCATCTACACTGATTGTGTTCGGTTTCTCATGTGTCACCTTGATGATATCAGGCTGATTATCAGTGAGGGCCTGTTTACAGGAATGACACTCCTGGCAAGGATTGACTTCCTCCCTCTCACACTGAAGCGCCATCGCAAATATCTTGGCAATAAATTCTTTCCCCGCAAATTTTTCTCCATTGATGATATATGCATGGGAAATCTTCTTGGAGGCTAATGCATTTTGCAGATGCTCTTTTATTTGTTCCTGTCCGATAATGTCTTTAAAATCAGCCATACACTCCACCCCATCCTTCTATGTAAAAATATCCAACAGCAATCCTCTGATTTCACCAATCTTATTCAAGATAGCAAGATGGTCCTGCTCATCCTTCATCAGTTCTTGTGCCAACTGATCCAGGTTCTCATCCACCAGCCGGATAATACCATACACCCTGTGTCGTCCACGTCTGTCCAGAAAGTTTTCTCTTGTAAAGGAATGTGATCTGGTTACAATTTCGTTCAAAAACTCTTTCACCAATCCTCTATAGTGACGCATATCTTTCACGTCTCTACGTTTATAAAGCTTTTCGCCTTCCGTCGTAATCTGATCCATAAGACTGGCAAGTTTCTCTTGTAGTTCCGTCTCCGCAATATTGCTGGCGAGCATGAATTTAAAGCTTCCATCTGTTGGCTGATTCTGCTTTACCTGTTCTACCGGTGTACTTTGCGTCACCTGATTGACTTTAATATCCATCTGCTCACCCGCCTTTCTTTATAACTGTTCGATAAGATATTCTGTAATTTCTCCCAGGCATGTATGTAAATCACCGTTGTAAAAAGTTCTGGTAATTCCGGCTTTTTCCATATTTTCCGGTGAAAAATCAACAGTGTCCGCCAAAAACCTTCGACACATTTCCTCATACCGGTGATTTTCCGGCTTTCTCTCCCTGTCCAATGCTCTCTGTAGACGCACACCGTCATCCAGTTCAATCATAATCGGTAATACTTTGTCTTCCCCAAAATAGTCTTTCAGCTTCCTGCATGCCTCCAGTGTACCTATCACAATATAATCACTGTCATCCAAATCGATCTGTCCATCGTCCACCGTAAAGTATCTCCAGGTTCCATGGAAGGTGTGATACTCTCTCGCCTCAATTACTTTCCCTTCCTGTACTAAGCGCTGATATCCTTCTTCGTCTGTAAAAAAATACTGCACTCCGTCTCTCTCACCCTCTCTGATTGGACGGGTTGTGTAAGGAACCACTTTTTTAAGCGGTATCTCCTTTTCTCTCAAAAGCTCTTTATAAATTGTGTCTTTACCGGTAGAACTTTTCCCCATCAGACATACTATTTTCCCCATACAAGTACCTTCAGTAGCCATTCCTTTCCCTGTTGCCGTATTCCCTGAACCTGCAACTGCATATTAATGTATTCCTTTATTTTTTGATATACTTCGTTTGTAAAAATTTCTCCGGGCACTAACAGTGGAATTCCTGGAGGATACAGATTGATAAATTCACCTACACATTTTCCCACTGCCTCCGAAAGTTCTACTTCTTCTATCGGCATATCCCATGCTTTTGCCAAGGGATATCCTGCAGAAATATGTTCACTCAGCAATGGTTCCGGTACTGTTTTCCCCCGAGGAATCCGTTCGGACAATGTATGGTCAATCTCTATCAATGCCTTTTCCATTCTCTCATAGGCCTCAAAATCGTCACCTACGGTAAACATTGCAAGACAATAGGAACCTGCCGCCATTTCAAGCTGCAATCCATATTTATATAACAGTA
>JAILPF010000038.1 GCA_024699575.1 Acetatifactor sp.
CTTTGAAAATTGCCGTTCTCATTCTCGATGTCATCATATAACTGATCAAGTGTCTGTATAAATTCTGTTCGATTCATAATTCATTTCCTTTCATTTTTGCCGGTTCGCCTGAATTGCATTAATTCCAAAATGTGTCTTTGAGGCCAGAGCAGTTCCGCAGCTCTCCCGGATGATAAGCTCGGGTGTGATGATGCGTGAAACAGGCTCGTGAATATCGTTGATTGCATTGACAAGCGTGTGAACCACAATATCTGCAAGTGTCTCATGATGCTGATTGATACCTGTCAGACGTGGAGTCTGATAAGCGGCGCCGGCGAATTGGTCACAGCTGATGACTGCCATATCCTGAGGGACACAGTAGCCATGGTCGGCAAGACAACGGATGGCGCCCAGCGCAACACTATCATTCATGGATATAAATGCGGTGAAATCTACATTGGATTTGAGTAACCTTTCCATGGCGCTGTAGCCGGCATCCACATAGTAATCCGAAAGTACGATTAATTGCTCATCAAAAGGAATTCCCAATTCTTCTAAAACGTTGCGATAGGCATCCAGTCTGATTTTGGTGATGGTAACCCCCGGTTGACCTCCCACAAAAGCGATACGATTATGGCCAAGAAGATGCAGGTAGTTGACAGCACTGCTCACACCGAAACCGGTTTCGTTTTGTATGAATATTCCTCCGACATCAGGGATTTCTTTTCCCACAATCACTACGGGGAGGCGGTCGCATAGCTTCTTCAGCGCAAGGCGATAGTCTTCTTCCACAGAAAGCATATCTACCTGCCCGCCGATAATCAGAACACCGTCAGCCTGCTTATCAATCATCAGGTCGAAGAAATATGCCTCTTTACGGGTATTGGGGATTCCATGTGAGGAACCGCCGTAGAGGGTATTACACAGAAACAGCGAATAACCCTCCGCCAAAGCATTCCGCTCAATCTCCATAAACATAGATGCAAAATAGGGATTGGAAATATCCGGCAGAATGACGCCCAGAGTCTTGGTCTCTTTGCGAATCAGACTCCTTGCCAGAGAGTTGGGAGTGAAGTGGTATTTTTCAATCGCCGCCTCCACGCGCTGCCTTTTATCGGCAGAGACAGGAACGGTACCATTTAAGACTCTGGATACGGTGGCGATGGATACGCCACTTTCCTTTGCAATCAGAGAGATATTTACTTCTTCTTTCTTTCTCATAGCTTCTCCTGAAAAGTGTTTTCATAAATTTGAATGCATTATATCACGATGATGAAAAAAATACAATTGACATCTTGATTATTTTCATAAATTTTCATAAACAAATGAAATATTGGTAAAAAGAAATAAAAGTAAAAAAATAACTTTAATCAATATTAATAATGACTAATTTCACTTCATAACATAAAATACAATCTATGAAAAGGATTTCATAAATTTTCAGAATTTCGATTAGATTTTTGAAGGGAGAGGTTATGAAAAGCAGCGAAGAAGAAAAAAGGAAAAGACGTAAGGTCTGGAAAAAGGATAGAAAGTTCTTCTTATTATGTATTCCGGCTATCCTGTTTTTCCTGATATTCGCATATCTCCCGATGCCGGGTATCTATGTGGCATTCGTGAGGTTCGACTATGGGAAGGGTATTTTTGGAAGTCAGTTTATCGGACTTCAGAATCTGAAATTTATTTTCATGTCCGGGAAACTGGGAATTCTGGTCCGCAACACAGTGCTTTATAATTTTGCTTTCATTGTATCCGGAATGGTGATGCAGGTGCTGATAGCCGTTTTGTTTAACGAGCTTGGAAGCAAAATATTTAGAAAGTATGCTCAGTCTTTTATGATCCTGCCGAATTTTATTTCTTATGTGTTGGTTGGATTATTTGGATTTGCAATGTTTAACAGCACCAATGGCGTGTTAAATATGATTCTGGCAAAATTGGGTGCAGACCCGGTACACGTTTACTCGGAGGCGGCGGCATGGCCATTCATCCTTGTAATCATCAGCATCTGGAAAGGTGCCGGGTATGGATCGATTGTTTATTTCGCAGCATTGATGGGATTGGACGGAGAGATGCTGGAGGCAGCTATGGTGGATGGCGCCAGCACGATACAGAGAATTCGTTACATCATTTTACCATGTCTTCGCCCGACAGTTATATTGCTTCTATTGCTCTCCATGGGAGGAATCCTTCGAGGTAACTTTGATTTGTTCTATAACATGATCGGTGGAAGTAACGTAACGCTTCTTGATAAGACAGATATCCTGGAGACCTTTATCTTCAGAGCGATGGTAAGCAATGCGAATTTCAGTACTGCGGCGGCGGTATCTTTTGTACAGTCTGTATTTGGCTTCATTCTGGTACTTACGACCAATACGATTGTGAAAAAGGTTGAACCGGATTATGCAATATTCTAGGGAGGCAATGGCACATGAGGACGAAAAAGAGGAAGAGAGATACTTCCGGGACATTAATTGTTATATTTGGATACATTTTTATCACGCTTTTCGCGGCCAGCTGCCTTTTGCCGTTCATCATGATGACGGCAGCTTCCTTTGAAGATGAGAGGACACTTGTGACGTTGGGCTACAGTATATTTCCGAGAAAGTTTTCACTGGATGCCTACAGAGCCATTTTTCAGCAGGGGGGAGAGATACTCGGCTCCTACATTGTCACAATTCTGCTTACGGTCATCGGAACAAGCGTCGGTCTTTTCTTTACCGCACTGACAGGATATGTACTGCAGAGACCGGACTTTGCACACCGTAACTGGGTTTCACTGTTTTTATACTTTACTACATTGTTCAGCGGTGGTTTGGTTGCTTTTTATCTGTTGATTACCAGATATTTACATTTGAAGAATTCCTATCTGGCAATCCTGCTTCCATCCATATTAAGCGCGTGGAACATCATCATGATGAAGAATTTTATCCGGGGAAGTATCCCACACACTATCAGTGAAGCGGCAGAAATCGACGGGGCATCGCCTTTTAAGACATTTGTGCAGATTATTCTGCCCATGTCAAAACCCGCACTGGCGACCATCGGACTTTTTATTGCACTGGGCTACTGGAACGAGTGGTACAATTCCATGCTGTTTCTGGATACCAGTGTAAAATACAGACCGCTGCAGCTTGTTTTGTATAATCTGATCAATAAGGCCAACTATCTGAAGAACTCTCTGGCAGGCAAAAACATAACCGTGCAAGAACTTCCACTGGAGACAGTGAAGATGGCTACGGCGGTATTGGCAACAGCGCCAATTGTTGCGGCATATCCGATGGTACAGAAATATTTCGTCAAGGGAATCACAGTCGGTTCTGTGAAAGGTTAGCTATGTGTGGACTTAGCCACCAAATGGTCTGGTGGAAACGATAAAGTCAAAATAAGGAAATAGGAGGGTACTATGAAGAAGGTAAGAACCAAATTATCAGCCATCCTGCTGGCGGCAGCTATGACAAGCAGCATGCTCGCAGGTTGTGGACAAGGGGGAAGTACAACGGATATTGCAGATTCTGCAACATCCACGGCAGACGCCAACGCAGTGGTTGACACAGACAGCATTGTTGTGGAGGATAATTTTGAAGGTCCCAGCGGCAATACGCCGGTGGTAAACGGAGAGATTGATACCTCAAAATTTGTAACAGTGAAGATGCTGATGCTGGGAGATCCCCCGGCAGGCGGAGCAGACCAGCGAGTGTTTGCAGAACTGAATAAAATACTGAAAGAGAGAATTAACGCAGAACTTGACGTTACCTGGATTGAATGGAATAATTATGATACAAAATACCAGATGGAACTGGTATCGGGAACACCTTATGACCTGATTTTTACTACTTCAACCTGGTTGAATCTGTGGGGAAATGCAGAGAAGGGTGCATTCATGGATATGAAAGAGATGCTTCCTTACTATGCTCCGAAGCTTTGGGCTGACACTAAGAAGGAAGAGTGGGCAGGATGTACTTACAAGGGACAGATTGTAGCTCTCCCGGAACACAGAATATGGCAGTTGTCTACCCCGGTATTTGTTTACCGTGCTGACTGGGCAAAAGAATTCGGCATTGATAAGATTGACTCCATGGATACCCTGGAGCAGTATTGCGATGCAATTCTTGCCAATAAGCCGGATGTGATTCCTTATAATGCTCCCGGCTCAGTGAACTCCAATGAACTGTATGCAATGTGGCTTCGTCAGGAGACTGACTATGTGTTGGGACCCGGAAGTATCGGTATGGGTTGCCCTACCACCAACAAGAGCAAGGATGAGAACTGGACCTGCGTATCTCCAGTATTTGATGACAAATTTCTGGATTTTGCCATCAAGATGAAAGAGTGGGGAGACAAAGGGTACTGGCCACAGGATCTGCTGTCTGCAACGATTGATTCCGAGGCGATGTTCTTGAGTGGAAAGAGTGGAATCTACAGTTGCAACGTTTCAGGTTATTATCCTGAAATCGGCAAAATGGCAAAAGAGAATCCGGATGCAGAGCTGGATGCATTCTTCTTTGACGAGAAGAGAGGTTTCTGTTTCTCTGATGTCATGACACAGGATTCCTGTTCTATTACTGCGACTGCAGAGAATCCTGAACGTGCACTCATGATGTACGATTTGTTCCAGTATGATCCTGAGATTTATCATCTGACACAGTATGGTATCGAGGGCGTACAGTACATTATCAACTCTGACGGTTACAGAGAGAGACCGGAGAGCTACAATGACGAGACAGATTCCTACTATTGGGATATGTGGAGTACCAGAAATGATGCATTGGAGATCCCTGAGTTTAATGAGTATGAGGCACAGATTAATGCCATCAGAGAAACAGAAACCTCTCTTCTCGTCAAAGAAGAATGCATCCAGCTCTGCATCCGGATTCTCTTTTGCCATTTTGCCGATTTCAGG
>JAILPF010000042.1 GCA_024699575.1 Acetatifactor sp.
CTCTTGGCTGCCCTCGGCAGACAACAGCTGTCCGCAGGACGCCTCCGGCAGGACGCGCAGTACCACCTCTGGTGGTATATCTGTGCGCACCGAGAAAATCTCGGTGAAAGACCTTAGGCTTCTCCGCCCTCGTCATCGTCACTTTCTTCGGGATCATTTTCTTCGGTTTCATCAGAATCAAAATCATCGTTTTCTTCCTCCTCTTCATCGTTAATTACCGCGGGATTCGGTCGCTCTTTCAGAACCGTATTAATCATGTTCTTCACGTCTTTAAGTGAAAAGGCGCACGCTATGATTCGGTTCATTTCCTGCTCGTCAAAATCAAAGGCACTAAGTCCATCGGGAAAGTATTTCGCAACACATCCGCCCATTATAAACTTGTGATGATCCTGCTCTTTTCTTAACTGCTTTTTCTGATTGCGCCTGATCTTGGCAAGCTCTGCATTAGCACGCTTCACCTTATCAATTGCTTTCTGTTCTTTTGGTGTGATTGTTTTCTGTTCCATTTTGAAAATCTCCTTTCTTTTTTGTGCCGTTTCCGGCGATTTTTGGATAAAAAAAGACGGGGACGAATGATTCTAATCAATCGCCACCGTCTGTGGTTGAACAATATGATATTTTTATATTTCCTCTGTGTTGTTAAGTTCCTCTACAACCGCTGTTCCTTTTATCCAAACATACTGTGGAAGCATTTTAATTCCGTTGACAGTTTCCGTTTTATGAATGAGCGAAGAGTCTTTACCGGATCCTCTAAGAAAAACAACATTCTCTTTTGATTTCATAAAATTAGGGGCCGAACTTCCATCACCCGACTTGTTAATTATAGGATTTCCATTTTTGTCTTTTTCTATAACATCAACAAGTTTCTTGTTCATAACCTTGTCACGTAAATCCAACCAAAGTTTTCTAACCGGCCCATCAATAAACTCATCACTGAAAACCAATCTCTTAAACCCTTGGAATGTATTACCCGCCAATGAGTTTACAGTATTACTCAGCGCCTCCTCATAAGGATTAGATGGCTCTTTGAACATTACACACAAAAACTCATGGTCTGCGAAATATGAATACAATTCAGAATCTTCGAACTCTATTGGGCGAAGATTACCTTCTTCATCTGCTATATCTGTTCGGATAATTTCATCAAAATCAACATGGAATAGCTTCATATCTTCTGTTCTCTTTCCTGTTGATGTGACTACAATTGTTTTTGCAATAAGTCCAAACTTTTCAAATAATTCAATTTGATTAAGCTTCTTAGAGGTTCCTCCAAACATTGAAATTACAATATCTTCGGATATGCCTTTACGTGCTGTACCTTTATCTGAAACGAGCGAAAAACCAAAATCCATTGCCAATTTTCCAACAGTTTCACCTTTATACTTCTCAGTTAATTCTCGGCACTTCGCATCGATATCACTTACGGTTGCATATCGCCCTGGCAGCTGTTCAAGCTCATAACCAAAATGCTTCGCAATCATGCTCGAAACTATTGGTTTCTTTAATCTAAATCTAGGCGGGAACTTTGGTGCAAGATCGACATAATTCAGCACTCTTCTTAAAATGCCGTGCCTTTCAATATATTCCTCCTTAACAGCCTCTTTCCATGCCTTGTCATGAGGACCTTGATGATTTGAAACAATATCAACAACCAACGACTTCACATTTTCCCAATCGGATTGCAAAGCCTCCACTTCTGTATCATCAAACTCATGAAATTCATATCCTACCAAGGGAAATTCTCTGTATTCATATGCCTCTACGGGATGATCTGCTTTATAGTGATAATACACAATAAGCATATGCTCCAACTTTTCCCAAAAATGTGAAGTCTCAAAAATCTGATCAGCCAAATCATATACACCTACGGCAGTTATCGACATAGGTTCTTTTGCCACATAATGCTCCGTAGGGGAAGATGCAATCAGCATCCCTGTTGATTTCAATTCGGTTTTTACCTGTTTGTCTCCATCGATAACAATAAGATCCGCTTCTTGCTTTGTGTCTGAATCATAACCTAATACGCTCTGCTCAATAAGTGATCCAACAACTCCCTTTTGCAGAGCATATGCTTGAATACGATCAAAAAATCCAATTGTATCAACTTCATGTAATTCAAGTCCTAATAAGCTATCGAACTGTTTTATCAACAAATCCTTGCGATATACATGATCTGGCATATAGCATCACCCTTCTTTGTCTATTATTTTATCCAATACCTTCCCCATTCTTGTAATCATCGGAACTACCAACGCATTTCCCATACAGAAAAATCTCATCCTTTGAGGCATTCCCGAATTAGTCCATTCATCATCAAATCCCTGCAAGCGCTCGGCCTCTACGGGGGTTAATGTTCTCATCTTTCCGGTATCTAAATCAGCAACTACATGGGTGCTTCTGTTAAGTGTAGACTCGCTTGTTAGCATTGTTCGGCCTGGCCTATCCCAAGGATCAGGAAATGCTACAGGGCCTTCGGAAAATATATACTCATGTCCATTCGCAGATTTACGGGGTATCTTCTTTGCCCCCTTTAAATAAACCCACTTTGCCATTCTTGCTTCATCAGTAATGAAGTAGCTTGAATCAACGTTATGTTGCAGAATCTTACCCAAAACAATAGGTTCCTCTTCCTTCTCAGTAACCTTTGCTGTGTATATATGATAATCCGTCATATATCCTGCCGTTTCAAAGGCAAAAGAAAATGAATCAGAAACTTCAACAACATCCTTTGAAATCGTTGTTTCTGTAATTTCTTCTGCGCTAATGATCGGGAAAGCTTTTGCCATAAGAACGGATTTAGAAATGATATCCTTTGCCTTGGCTGTGCTCATCTTCTTGCCGTAATTAGTATCATTCTTGTATGCAAAGATAAAGGTTCTTCTTCTACGCTGTGCAGCTCCATAGGTGGCAGCATTAACAACTCTCCATTCAGCCGAATAACCTAACTCGGCAAGGCAGGAAAGAATAATACCAAAATCTCTTCCTCTTTGTTTTGCAGGGGATTTTAACAGTCGATCGACGTTTTCAAAAATACAAAACGGTGCTTGCTTAGCAATCAAGGTATCCCTAATTTGCCACCACAAAACACCCTTTTTTCCCTCAATGCCTTTTGACGAGGCGAGGGTATGAGCGACACTGTAATCCTGACAGGGGAAACCACCTACAAGAAGCGTATGATCAGGAATATTCTCCTTAACCATCATACTGATATCTTCTCCGGTGTGAATCTCACCATTAAGATCTTCTGACTCTCCAAAGTGGCTCACATAGCAATCATGCGCCCACTGTGTCTTAGCGCCTGGCTCCCACTGTGAAAACCACTTGGTTTCCCAACCGGATTTAAGTCGGTCGAAACCTAGCCGAAATCCACCGACTCCGGCAAAAAGCTCACATATTGTCTTGTCCATGATAAAGTCCTCCTTGGCATTATGCCATCACACTTATTATTTGGCCGTAAAACATTAGCACCATCAAATGATGGATCGATGGCCAACTTACATTGTACCACAAAGGCTTGTAGTTGTCTCCATGTTTTTTCTCTTAAAACCTCAAAATATTGATTTTTTTCATAGCATCCCTTGCTTGTTGTCTCTTAGCCTCAGATATCCTTCTCGGCTTACGGTAACTAATGCGTGATTTAGGCATTGAATAGGTCTT
>JAILPF010000080.1 GCA_024699575.1 Acetatifactor sp.
GATGGTATCCGAAGGCGGAAATTACCGCCATTGACAGGGATAGCAATTTTATTTCTTTTGCGCAGAATAATATAGCAGGAGTCACCTTTATGGAAGGTGATGCCACAAGACTTCCATTTGCGGATAATTTGTTTGATGTAACCATTTCCAATACAGTGCAGGAACATGTGGAACCGACTGCATTTTGGGGCGAGCAGAAACGGGTGCTAAAATCCGGCGGGGTCTGTTTGTGCCTTTCCGCCAGAAAAGGATTACATTGCCAGGCGCCATGTCTGGATATGACAACAGAAGAAAAAGCTTTTTGGGAAAGCATTCCGCAGACAGAATCTGAACTTGAAAAATATGGAGTATGTCAATATCCTATGACAGAAGCGGAATTGCCGGCCTCTATGGAGAAAAACGGTTTTGAGGGTGTGACGACCGGATATGCAGTCATTGATCTCACGCCGGATGCCTGGAAGTATTCATCACAAATGGCAGAACTTATGATTGAATCAAAAAGACAGAATGATTTGGAAGCAGTAAGATCTTCTCATCGTGAACCTGATGAGAAAGTGATCAACGCCATCAATGCCAAGTATGATGAGAGACTTCGCTTATATCACGAAGGGATAAAACAGTGGGATACTTCTGTTTCCTTAACAATGATTGTTCGGGGAAGCAAACAATAACTTTGTAATGCGATGAGGTATTTTTTATGATATCATCATGTAGTGCGAAAGATGCAATAACGTTAATACCAATGACCCCGGATATGTATCATAGGTATTTTATGGAATATGAGAATGATCCTGATCTGTATTTGGATAAAAGCAAATTTGTCAGTTACGAATACAGTGAAGAAAAGGTTGAAAAGTATATTCAGCGGCAGAAAGACTTGAATCGCATTCCACTGGCGATTATGAATGGGGAAGAAATAGTTGGTGAAATCATCATTAAGGACATAGAAACACATAAATGTGCTACGCTTTCTATTTCACTGAAGAATCGGAAATATAAGGATTGCGGATTTGGAACACAGGCAGAAAAAATTGCGATAAAATATGTTTTCAACAAATTAGATATCCCGACATTATATGCGGATACTATTCAATCAAACTCGCGGAGTCAGCATGTATTGGAGAAGGTTGGGTTTCAGTTTGTTCGCGAAGATGAGAAATTCAAGTATTATAGGCTGGATAAAAATGGAATATAGGTAATTGAAAAATATCGATATAAGGAGACGACTGCATTGAAAGAAATGAAACAGGACAGTTCCACTATAGCCTGGAATGCGATGGGTGATGAATGGTTCGAACTTGCACAGACCGGCGAAGCGCGGAACTGTTTTATTATGCCAAATATGTTTAAATTTATGGGGAACGTAAAGGGTGCAAGAATACTTGATCTCGGATGCGGTGAGGGCGGATATTCAAGAGAATTAGCTAAGCGCGGGGCAACACTCGTGTCTATTGATTGTTCAAAGAAAGCAATAGACTATGCTATTAAGCTAGCGAGTGATGAAAAACTTCAGATTCAGCATTTTGTCAGAAACAGTAATGATCTTTTTGGCATAGATGCGGAACAATTTGATATTGTTCTGTGTTCTATGATGCTTATGGATTGTGAAGACTTTGAGGGGACTATCCGGGAAGTTGTGAGAGTTTTAAAGCCGGGTGGACGTCTCTTTGCGAGTGTTCTGCATCCCTGTTTTGATGGAAATCATGATGATGGTATCGGACGACAAGGCGAAGGGATAAATCGTCAGGTTGTTGTAAAAAATTATTTTGAACCCGGGGAATGGGAAGCTCCTCTTTATCAGGGAACAATCCCCGTTATATGGCGGCATCGTACTTTTGAGGATTATGTTAAAGCTTTTATAGCTGCTGGACTGACAATTGTTGATTTAAATGAGCCCAGAGCTACAGATGAACAGGCGAAGATTTCTACGGCGATGGCATGGCTACAGAAGATACCTCTGTATTTATATTGGGAGCTAAAAAAGTAAAGAGAAGCTTTATGTAGACAATTTTAGACATGTCAGAATGGGTCATAATCTTTTATATTTTAACTGGAAAGAGGGTGTACATCGGTCCGGAGACAGGAAAGAATAAACTCCTGTGGATGATTGGAGAGATGGTAACAATGAAAGCGATTTTGACAAGTTCACTCGGTGGGCAGATAAAAATAGACGGAAAGAGACTTCCGGCTAAGCTGCCGGAAACCAACGGATTATTAAAGTCCATTAAGGATGTTTGGAAAAATGATTCCAAGATAATGATCATCAGCGGATCACCGGAATACTATGACAAAAATGACAGCGTATTATTCTGTTTGAAGGGGGCTTTTTCTCTCAGCAATCTCAGTGCTTCAGAAGTATTGATGTGTGACGAACGAAACAAAGAGATCATAGAACGCCTTCCTGAAATAGATGTGCTGATCTTGGCCGGAGGGCATGTGCCGACACAAAACAGTTTTATGAAGACCATAGAATTAAAAGAACGTCTACAGGATTGGGATGGGCTTCTTATTGCCTGGAGCGCCGGATCCATGAACTGTGCAGAAACGGTTTACGCAGGCCCGGAGCTTCCGGGAGAGGCAACCAATCCGGATTATCAGAGATGGATTAGTGGTCTTGGATTGACAAATACGAATATATTACCTCATTTTGAAGATCTAAAGGATGAAATGCTGGATGGAATGCGGTTAATAGAGAATATTACCTACTCTGACAGCATGGGACACGAGATAATTGCTTTGAACAATGGAAGTTTTATTGTTGTAGACGATGGTATAGAGACGCTTTATGGGGAAGCGTATATTATTAAGAACGGAGAGCAGAGACAAATCTGCGAAAATGGGAAATGGATACAGTTATAAACCGTTTTGTAGAAAAGTCAAAAGAAATCTTACAGGATAATCTGGTAGGAGTATATCTGCATGGATCTGCTGTTATGGGATGTTATAATCCATTAAAGAGCGACATTGATCTAATTGTAGTAGTGAAGGATTTTATAACAGATACAGTTAAAAAATCTTTTATGGACATGGTTGTGGAATTAAACGGTAATGGCCCTGCAAAAGGAATCGAAATGAGTATTGTTAAACAAAGTGTTTGCAAGCCTTTTGTTTATCCGACTCCTTTTGAACTACATTTTTCAGCTGCACATCTTGCCTGGTATGAAAAAGAACCGGATGATTATATTTTGAAGATGAAGGGCGAAGATAAAGACCTTGCTGCGCATTTTACAATTATAAACCATAGAGGCAAGTGCCTGTATGGTGCTTCAATCAAAGATACTTTTGCGGATGTACCGGTGCAGGATTACATAGATTCTGTTTGGAATGATATTTCCGATGCGGTAGAGGAAATAGCAGATAATCCGATGTATCTGATACTGAATTTGGCAAGAGTGCTTGCGTATTTGAAAGACGGTCTTGTCCTTTCCAAGAGAGAGGGCGGAGAATGGGCGCTGAACAATGTTCCTGAAAGGTATCATAGCCTGATACAGGATGCTTTGAGAGAATATGCTGAGGACAAAAAAATATTTTATGATACGGATTTTGCAAAAAATTATGCCAAATATATGGTGGGAGAGATTGCAAGCGCAAAAGAAAAGTAAAGACAAAATTGATAACATGTGAAATTTACTTCTCTAAGTCCGGAAAAACTTATTGCGGGGCTGAAAAAGGAAGGAAAGAAGATTTGGATTGTTGGGGGAAGCCAAATCATCGATTTAGTCAGAAAGAAAAACCTCATAGATGAATACATATTAAATATCGCGCCGGTAATTCTTGGGAAGGGACTTCCATTATTTTGTGAAGGTGAAAGAGAAGACCTTATTCTTGTGGGAATCTATCTGCATGAATCGGCGGTTATGGGGTGCTATAATTTGGCAAAGAGTGATCTAATCAACTATATGTTCAACCGATAATTTCGTTGATTTCGAAACAGTTAATATGTTAAAATAATCAAGTAATTATGTCGTCGGAATATTGATGTATCCCGGCAAAAAAGTATGTTTTTTAGAAAGGGTAAGTATTGTGGGAGATTGGGTGATTGTAGTAGATGATGATAAAGCAAATCTGCAGCTGGCGGGAACAATCCTAAGCAGAAATAATATACGTGTAACGGCGCTTCAGTCGGGACAAGCATTGTTAGATTATGTAAGGGAGAAAGGGGAACCGGATCTTATTTTACTGGATATCAATATGCCGGGGATGGATGGATTCGAGACACTTGTGAAGTACCGTGCACAGGAAAAAGAGCACCTTCTTAAAAATAGTGTAACCAGAGATTTGACGAAGGAAGAGGTGCCGGTTATTTTTCTTACCGCTGCGGAAGATGAACACGCGGAAACAAAAGGATTATCATTAGGGGCGGTTGACTTCATAAAAAAACCGTTTGTCCCGGAGGTATTGCTTATAAGAGTACGCCATATGATAGATCTTATGAGATTGCAGAGAGATTTGGCAAAAGAAGTTGCCAAGAAGACGGATGAAATCGAGAAGCTTTACATTCATCTGATTCAGTCGCTTGCGGATGCAATCGATGCAAAGGATACATACACGAATGGTCATTCAAGAAGGGTTGCGGAATACGCGCGTGAAATCTCCGGGCGTCACGGCTACAATGAACTTCAGCAGAATGAGATATATATTATAGGATTATTACACGATATCGGTAAAATAGGCGTGCCGGATGCAGTAATAAATAATCCCGAAAAGTTAACAGAGGATGAATTCGAGATGATAAAGAACCATCCGGTGTTAGGTGCGAGGATATTACAGAACATAAGAGAGAATCCACGTCTTATGATTGGAGCCAAGTATCATCACGAGAAATACGGCGGAGGCGGATACCCGGAGGGTCTTCGTGGAGAGGAGATACCGGAGGAAGCAAGAATCATCGCAGTTGCGGATGCCTATGATGCCATGACCAGCAGGAGAAGTTACAGAGATTCTCTTCCGCAGGAAACTGTCAGGAGCGAGATAGAAAAGGGAAAAGGCAATCAGTTCGATCCGGTATTTGCCGAGATTATGCTTGCTATGATTGATGAAGATACAGACTATATAATGAGAGATTGATTCTGCCATACGAATAATTCGTGAATAAGGGGACTGAACAATGAGTGAGGGTGAAGGCAAAAACGAGTTTTTTAAAAGCGCACATATGATTATCTTGGTCTGCTTTACTGTTTTTTCATGCATTTTGATTGGTGAGGCTATTCTCCTAAAATGGGAGGTATGGGCGTTATTCCTTGTGGGATTAATGGTGGTTGCAAGTTGGGTGATGCATATTCAGCAGGTTATCTCTCCTGTGCAGCGACTGTGGATTTATTCGGTATTTATGATGGGCTGCGCATTCTTCTACGGAACGCACCTTACAAGTACTTACGATCTTGCGTTGGTTATGGCAAGCGTTATTATCGTATTTACCATAACCGGCTTAAAATCGCTTATCACATTGTGCCAGGTTACGTATTACCTGACTATGACGTATGATCTTATAGCAATATATAGGGCGGGGGAGAAGTTTGACAGTCTTATTGTGACTCGGATTTTGCTACATCTGGGGCTTATTGCATTTATCGGGTGGATGGCCAAAACAATCATTGTGAAGTGGAATGAGGTATTGAGCAGTTCCGATAATAAGATTTCAATATTGCAGAATGCTACAAAACGAATGAACGATTTCCTTGCCAATATGTCGCATGAGATTCGAACGCCTATCAATGCTGTAATAGGTCTTACCGGTGTTTGTATCGAGAAAGAAAAGGATGAAGAAATCAAAACGAATCTGAGGGCGATAGAGTCGGCAGGTAAACGAATTGCCGAACAGATTGGTGATATTCTGGATCATTCCGAGATAGATATGCGAAAGATTGCAATTATTACGGAAGATTACATGCTGTCCTCTCTTTTGAACGATATAGTGAATCAGTTAAAGCCGTTAAAAACACCGGAACTGGAACTTGTGATTGATGTAGATTCGACACTTCCGTCCGTGATGCATACGGATGTTTCGAAATTAAAGAAGATACTGTGGCATTTGATTGCCAACGGCCTGAAATATACCAAAGAAGGCGGAGTATATGTCCGTATCTCAAGGGTTGATGAGACATACGGCATTAACTTGCTTATCGAGGTTACAGATACCGGTATCGGAATGAGTCCTTTCGAGCTTGAAAGAATTACCGAGAATTATTATCAGGGTAATTCGGGACGTACAAGATCAACAAGTGGGCTTGGGCTCGGTATGACCATTGTCTCCGGATTTGTTGCGGCTTTAAATGGTTTTATGACAATAGAATCCGACGAAGGTGTGGGTACAACTGTAAGAGTCAGTATACCGCAGACCATTATTGACGATACGGCATGCATGACACTATCCGACCCAAAAGAATTGGCGATTGGTGCATTTTTGCATTTTGATAAATACAATAATCCGAGAGTTCGAGAGTTTTATGGCTCGATGCTTGTCAATCTGGTATCGGGACTTAAAGTTACCATGCATAAGGTGGAAACCGTAGAAAATTTGAGGAAGCTTCTTGCGAATATCAGCTTTACGCATCTTTTTATTGGTGAGGAAGAATACTTAAGTGCTCCGGACTATATTAACTCATTAGCGGATAAGATGCTTGTGATAGTCGTTGCGGAAGAGGGATTTGTATTACCGAAAAAGTGCAATGTCAGAATCATGCGTAAGCCGTTCTATTGCTTTCCGGTGATTGGCTTCCTCGAGATGAACATGGAATCGAAAGAGAAGGAAGAAGGCAAGCTCTGTCTTGAAGGTGTAAGGGCATTGGTAGTTGACGATGAACCGATGAACTTAACTGTAGCTTTAGGTATATTCCGAAGATACGGAATGATAGTAAATACAGCTACGTCAGGCAGAGAATCGGTAGAGCTTTGCCGCAAGAACGATTATGACATTGTCTTCATGGATCATATGATGCCGGAAATGGA
>JAILPF010000123.1 GCA_024699575.1 Acetatifactor sp.
TAGACCGTCTGAAAGAACAGCTTCTTTCATGATACTTTAGTACTGATTTCCTGCATTAAAACGTTTTGCACCCCAAAAAAACAGGAGGAATAAATGTACAAGGAGAATAAAATGTGTTAGACTGATGGAAGATTACAGAAAAACGAGGACTACCGGTGCAGAAATTGACGTTTCATAATTTGGTTAACAAGGGTGAATTGCAGAAATTACAGGATGAGTTTTGCTCCGTAGCAGGTGTCTCTGCGTATTGCTTGAGTGCAGATGGAGAACAGGTGACTTCTCTGTCTGCAGTTGACGGACAGCAGGAAATTGTGCAACGATACATGCAGTCTGCTCAGGTGAAGACGGTACTTGAGCGTGTGGAGGACGGTTCCTTGGAGGAACTTGCCATTGAACAGCTGGATGATGATGGGGCAGTTGCGGCGTTATCCATTCGCGCAGATAATCAGGCAATTGTTTCTTGGGTGGTATTTTGCAGTGGAGAGAGAGATTTATCCCGTTTTGAACTTGCACTTGATTTGTTGAGGGATACCAGTTGTGCGCTTGTGGCGATTGAATTGTCTTATTTCAGTGTGGCTGTGGAAAATCAAAGAAGTCGTCATGAGCAGCAGGAGATGAGTAAAGACCTGCGTATGATAGAGGCGACGACACAGATTGTGCAGCTTCTTGACAGCGATGATGTAATAGAGATCATCATTGAAAAATGGTTGCAGATATTATGTGAATATCTGGGTGTAGATACAGCGCAGGTTTTTCAGATTCATGGTGATGGCCAGCAGATGGATGTGCTCAGTGAGTGGAGAAAAGAGGGGTTGGTTCCCTTTTTTGACCGAACCAGTAATGTTGAGACTTTTTCTTTTCTGCGCTGTCTGAAACCTCTGGTGGTTTCCTATGATAATTTCAACAAAGAATATCGTGACGAGTTGTCTCATACGGAGTTAAAGGCGCTGATTATATTCCCTATTCTCAGCGGGCAGAATACGGAGAATGGCGAAAATAACGGCGGGATGGTGTTGTCATTAAACCATAGGCAGCGTGCGCATACCTGGCGGATGGATGAGGTCAAATTCGCGGCGGATGCAGTAAAGGTTCTGCAAAGTATTTTGACCAGAAGAATACAGAAAAAAACTCTGGCAAGTTCTTATGCGGCTCTGGAGGCGATTTTGGACAACGTCGGATGTGCTATCTATGTCTCGGATTCCGAAACAAAGGGGCGTCTGTTTGCAAACCGGATTTTACAGAACACATTTTCGGCAGAACTACGGGATAATACATTTCAAAAATTTATTGATGCAGGTGTGGAACAGCAGGGAAGCGGTTCGTATGAGACCTGTTTTGAAGACAAAAATACCTGGTATGATCTTACTTACAAAGAAATAGCGTGGGTGGATGGAAGAAAAGCCATGCTGTATTCTTTATATGACATCACGGATAAAAAACTGTATCAGCGAAAGATTGAACAACAGGCATACACTGATTTCCTGACAGGACTTTACAACCGTATGTGCTGTGAGAGAGATTTGGCAAAACAGGTTGACGAGGCAAAGAAAACAGGACAGGTAGGTGCAATTTTATATCTGGATCTGGATAACTTTAAGCATATCAATGATGGACTGGGGCATCAATATGGAGATGTGTTACTTAAGGCAATTTCAAATGCCTTAAAGAAAATCGAAGGTATCCAAAATACTTGCTACCGAATGGGCGGAGATGAGTTTGTTATCATTGTTCCACCGCATTATTATCTTAAATTTGAGAAAATTATAGAAGATATCAAGGCTATTTTCGGCAAACCGTGGTTTTTAAAAGATGCCGATTACTATTGCACCATGAGTATGGGAATTGTCACATTCCCTGATGCAGGCGAGTCTGTGGCTGACCTTATTAAAAAGGCAGATATTGCGATGTATGAGGCAAAAAAAAGTGGTAAGAATCGCTGTTCCACCTATCGCGACGGTATTGATTCGGCATCCGGCAGACGTCTGGATATGGAAAAAAATATGCGCGATGCCACGGTGGACGGTTACCGTGAGTTTGAAATCTATTACCAGCCGATTATCGATGTGGAGCATGGCAAGAGCGAATGCGTAGGTGCGGAAGCCTTGATTCGTTGGAACAGTGAGAAGCTTGGCTTTATTCCTCCGGCAGAGTTCATACCGCTTGCAGAATACCTTGGGTTAATTAACCCGATTGGTAATTATGTGCTACGGGAGGCATGTTTCCACTGTAAACAGTGGAATGACAACGGATATCCGGACTATAAAGTGAATGTCAATCTTTCTGTCGTACAGCTTCTGCAGACGGATATTGTGGAAATCGTGGAGAGAGTCTTAAATGATACGAAGATTCTTCCTAAGAATCTTACCTTAGAGGTAACGGAGAGTCTGGCAATCAATGATATGGAAAAGATGAAGGAAATTCTGGGGAGGATTAAGGCTCTTGGAGTCAGAATTGCGCTGGATGACTTCGGAACAGGGTATTCTTCCTTAAATCATATCAGAGAGATTCCCTTTGACATTATTAAAGTAGATCAGAGCTTTGTGCGAGACTTGGCGGAGGATGCGTACTCACAATCCTTTATTAAAATGGTTGCAGAATTGGGAGAAACCATTGGAGTTTCCATCTGTGTGGAGGGTATTGAAACGGTGGCACAGTATAAAGCTTTGACCGGAATGAAAGTCAAATATATTCAGGGATTTTTCTTTGACCGACCGATGAAGAGAAGAGAATTTGAAGAAAAATATATCTCTGCTATTGCAAATAAGGAGAAAAACGTGTAATATATCCATATGAACTACACGACTGGCGGAAAGCAGCATGCTGCGGTGGGATGACCCACAGGGAGTGTAGTATTGTATCGATAGCCGACCGCCTGGGCACCACTCACAGTGATGTCCGGGTGGTTTTTTTGTTGGAAAAATAGGAGGAAAGAGTATGTTATCTTTGGAAAAGGAACTGTGCGGTAATGCATATCCAGGCAGAGGAATTGTGATTGGAAGGTCTGCAGATGCTAAATTTGCTGTGACTGCATACTTTATCATGGGTAGAAGCTCAAACAGCAGAAATCGTGTATTCGTTACAGAGGGAGAGGGAATCCGCACAGAGGCATTTGATCCATCCAAACTGGAGGATCCCAGTCTGATTATTTATGCACCGGTAAGAGTACTGGGTGACACAACAATTGTGACAAACGGTGACCAGACAGATACCATTTTTGATGGCCTTAAAGATGGGCTGACATTTGAACAGTCTTTGAGAAGCCGTGAGTTCGAACCGGACGGGCCCAACTATACACCGAGAATTTCCGGTGCTATGCATATTGCAGACGGTAAATATGATTTCAGTATGTCCATTCTCAAGAGTAACAATGGTGATCCGGATTGCTGTAATCGCTATACCTATACTTATGATAATCCAAAAGCCGGAGAGGGAAGATTTATTCATACTTACATGCATGATGGCAATCCTCTGCCCAGCTTTGAGGGAGAACCTAAGGTAGTGGAAATCGCAGGAGATATTGACAGTTTTACAAACATGGTATGGAATAGTTTGAACGAGGATAACAAGGTATCTCTCTTTGTAAGATATATTGACATTGCTACCGGAAAATATGAAACCAGAATTGTAAACAAGAATTGCTAAGAGGAGAAAATCATGAACGAAATCGAATTAAAATACGGCTGTAACCCGAATCAGAAACCTTCAAGAATCTTTATGGAGGATGGAAGCGAACTGCCTGTAACTGTTTTGAACGGCAAGCCCGGATACATCAATTTCCTGGATGCTTTTAACGGCTGGCAGCTTGTCAAGGAGCTCAAAGAGGCAACCGGTCTTCCGGCAGCAACTTCTTTTAAACATGTGTCTCCCGCCGGTGCGGCAGTAGGTCTTCCTTTGGATGATACATTGGCAAAAATCTATTGGGTGGACGATCTGGGAGAACTTTCTCCTCTGGCATGTGCATACGCAAGAGCGCGTGGTGCGGATAGAATGTCTTCTTTTGGTGATTTTATCGCATTATCTGATGTATGCGATGTTGATACGGCAAAATTGATTAAGAGAGAGGTATCCGATGGCGTAATAGCACCCGGATATACGGATGAAGCTCTGGCAATGCTGAAAGAAAAAAAGAAGGGCAATTATAATGTAATCCAGATTGATGAGTCTTATATTCCTGCTCCCATTGAGAGAAAACAGGTATATGGAATCACATTTGAGCAGGGTAGAAATGAGTTGGATATCAATCAGAATCTGTTGTCTAACATTGTAACAGAGAATAAGAGAATCCCTGAGGAAGCATTGATTGATATGAAGATTGCGTTGATTACCTTAAAATACACACAGTCTAATTCTGTGTGCTATGTAAAGGGTGGACAGGCAATCGGTATCGGAGCAGGACAACAGTCTCGTATTCATTGTACCAGACTGGCCGGAAGCAAGGCAGACAACTGGTTCTTACGTCAGTCCCCTCAGGTGCTTGGCTTACAGTTCGTGGATGATCTTGGAAGAGCAAACAGAGACAATGCGATAGATGTATATATGGGTGAAGAATACATGGATGTATTGGCAGATGGCGCATGGGAGAAGATTTTCAAAGTAAAGCCTCCTGTATTTACCCGTGAAGAGAAGCGAGCATGGCTTGACAAAATGCAGAATGTGACTCTTGGCTCCGATGCATTTTTCCCGTTCTCTGACAATATTGAGAGAGCACATAAGAGTGGCGTAAAATATATTGCGCAGCCGGGTGGTTCTGTACGTGATGATGCGGTAATTGATTGTTGTAACAAATACGATATGGTTATGGCATTTACCGGTATCCGCCTGTTCCATCACTAATGGAAAAAGGGCTGTGAAAAAAACATAGTCCCTAAAACAAAGAAGGATAGTGGCCACTGGTTACGAATCATTTGGATTCATAATCAGTGGCCATTGCTTTTATAAACGAAATACTGCATGCTCATCAAAGATGGAATGAGACTGATTTTATCATTTTGCATAAAAAACAACAAATATGTT
>JAILPF010000224.1 GCA_024699575.1 Acetatifactor sp.
GAAATGATTACTGTTCCCATGACGCCGCAGGGACCGGATATGGATATGGTAGAAAAACTGGTAAGTTCCGATTCCGCTATCAAAGGAATCTGGTGTGTACCCAAGTATTCCAATCCGCAGGGTTACTCCTACTCCGATGAGACGGTAAGAAGATTTGCAGCTTTAAAACCGGCTGCAGAGGATTTCCGTATTTTCTGGGATAATGCTTATGCGATTCATCATCTCTACGAAGACAGACAGGATGAAATCCTTGAGATTTTAAGTGAGTGTGAGAAAGCAGGTCACCCGGATATGGTATATGAATTCTGCTCCACATCCAAGGTAAGTTTTGCGGGAGCAGGTGTTGCTGCAATTGCATCTTCCAAAGCAAATTTGGATTTCATAAAGAAATGTATTTCTGTTCAGATTATTTGTTATGATAAAGTAAATCAGCTCAGACATGTCCGTTATTTTAAGGATGTGAACGGTATGAAAGAGCATATGAAGAAGCATGCCGCACAGATGAGACCGAAATTTGAGGCGGTTTTAAAGGTGCTGGAGAAAGAATTGGGTGGTCTGGGCATTGGTACATGGACGAATCCCAATGGAGGATATTTTATTTCTTTCCAGGCATTAAACGGATGTGCAAAAGCGATTGTAGCAAAATGTAAGGAAGCAGGTGTGATTCTTACCAAGGCAGGTGCGACCTATCCGTATGGAATTGATCCTGACGATAGTAATATCCGTATTGCTCCGTCTTTCCCGACTCAGGAGGAGATGGCGCAGGCAACTGATTTGTTTGTACTTTGCGTAAAACTTGTGAGCGTAGAGAAACTGCTGTCAGACATAAAATAGGCAAGGGGCGATAGCATGGGTGAGTTTAAGAGATTGAACCGGGAACTGATAGCGAACGGAGCAATTATTGATTACTATCAGGATACTATGCTTGTACCGAATGGAAATATTGTCAAATGGGATTTGATAGACCATAAAGGTGCAGCAGCTGTCGTTGCAGTTCGTGAGGATGGAAAGCTTTTGATGGTTCGCCAGTACCGCAATGCCTTGGGGCGTGAAACATTGGAGATTCCGGCAGGAGGGTTAAACGGTCGATCGGAGCCGACAAAGGAGGCTGCCGCAAGGGAGTTAGCTGAAGAAACAGGCTTTGTATGTGATAAGCTTGAACTTTTGACATCAATCTATACGACGGTTGCATTTTGCAATGAGAAGATTGATATATTTGTTGCCCGTGATTTAAAACCGGGCGAGCAGCATCTTGATGAGGACGAATTTATCAACGTAGAAGCTTATTCAGTGGATGAGCTGAAGCAGATGATTTTTGACTGCAAGATTCAGGATTCCAAGACGATATGTGGAATCCTTGCTTATGAGGCAAAATTTCTTCGATAATGCATACTAGCTGCATGAGTCGCATAAAAAATATCATCGACTTGATGAGTAGGGCGGTGTGCAGATGAAGATGGAACAACACAGAATTCGATTGAGAAAAATTCCTATGCTGATTGTATTCATAATCGGTATTTTTATGGGGATATTTCTGGTGAAAAGTGAGAAGAGCAGTTTGTTGGATTCGGAGGGAATGTTAGATGTGATGTCTTTGTGCACCGTGCAACAGTTTCCTGTGAACAACAAGGCTCTTTTTTTGTTTGTCTTTATAAAACGAATGTTTTCCTGCTTCGCTCTGCTCATTTTGTTATACGTCAGTATCGGAGCAATAGTATGTACATTTTATATTCTTTGGTGTGGGATGGGTCTGGGAGCAGTCTTTACTTTGGCGGGAATGAGATACGGTGTGAAAGGAATTCTATTGATTGTGGTGAGTCTTTTCCCACAGTTTTTTGTTTATATTCCTGCAATCTATATGCTGATGTACAAACGAATTCGATTACCGGAAAGCGTTGGAATTGTGGTTTTGATTTTCATTGGATGTGTTGCGGAAGCATTTTGGAACCCCGGCCTGTTGCAGGGGTTCCTTAAAATATTCTGAAAGTGTTAATCGTATTCAGCGATATCATAAATCAATCTTTCCGTGTCAGACCAGCCGAGACAAGGGTCGGTAATGGATTTACCATATACTCCACCGCCAACTTTTTGACATCCCTCCTCAATATAACTTTCGATCATGACGCCTTTTACAAGCTGATGGATATCGGAATTCAATTTACGACTGTGCATCACTTCCTTAGTGATACGGATTTGCTGCTCAAACTGTTTGCCGGAATTGGAGTGATTGGCATCAATAATGCAGGCCGGATTGAGTAAATCCATCTTATTGTACATTTGCAAAAGCAGATTTAAGTCCTCGTAATGATAGTTTGGAATATTTTGTCCATGCTTATTGTTGGAACCGCGTAAAACGGTGTGCGCCAATTCGTTTCCATCTGTTTTTACTTCCCATCCTCTATAGATGAACGAGTGATGATGCTGAGCAGCATAAACCGCGTTGAGCATGACGGAAAAATCGCCGCTGGTGGGATTTTTCATGCCTGCCGGAATATCAAATCCACTGACAGTCAGACGGTGCTGCTGATCCTCGACAGAACGCGCTCCGATTGCAACGTAGGAAAGGATATCAGAGACATAGCCCCAGTTTTCAGGATAAAGCATTTCATCTGCAGCGGTAAGGCCTGTTTCGGTAAGCGCTCGGATATGCATTTTACGCATTGCTACAAGCCCTGCCAAAAAGTCAGGCTTTTTCTCGGGGTCTGGCTGATGAATAATGCCTTTGTATCCTTCACCGGTTGTACGGGGTTTGTTGGTGTAAATTCTTGGTATTAAAATCAGTTTATCTTTAACCTTATCATTTATTTTGGACAGTCGATTGACATAATCGCATACAGAGTCTTCGTTATCTGCAGAGCACGGACCAACAATGACCAGAAATTTATTGCTTCTTCCTGTGATGACATCTTTTATTTCTGCATCTCGCATTGCTTTGACTTCCTTTAATTCGGGTGGAATTGGATAATCATTGCGGATTTCTTCAGGAGTTGGAAGTTTATTCATAAATGTAAAGCTCATAATTTATACACCCTGCCGTGGCAGCCCTTTCATCGCAAAATTGATTATATTATAATATAAGTTGTACA
>JAILPF010000161.1 GCA_024699575.1 Acetatifactor sp.
ACAAGCTACATCGCCGGAGGAGGAGCCGGTGGAGGAACTGCAAGTAGTAATCAAGGCTCAGGCCGGAGCGGAAGTGGCAGAGACGGAAGATGCTGTTGGTGTGGAGTATCTTTTCCACCAGAGAGAGAGAGATATTTCTGAATTGCCGGAGATTCCACAGGAAGAGGAGAGCGAATATGCGAACCTTGCTGTTGCAAAAGTGGACCATTATGTTAATGTGAGAAGCGGTGCAGGTACGGAGTTTGATGTAGTTGGTAAAATGTACGATGGTTCTGTGGCAGAGATTCTCGATGAAACGCAGGCTGAGGACGGACTATGGTTTCATGTGGAAAGCGGTAACGTAAGCGGTTACATCAAAGCAGAATTTTTTGTGTATGGAGAAGAACTTTTGGAGTCTATCGACCGGTATATTCAAAAGTATGCCGTGGTTTTGGTGAACCGTTTGAATGTCAGAATGGAACCGTCTGTGGAATCCAACCGTGTGAGTTATGTGACAAGCGGTGATAAACTTTTGGTATCAGATTTTTTGGACGATTGGGTGCAGGTATATTATAACGGCGATAAAACCGGATATGTGGCAGCGGAGTATGTGACAGTACAGGAAGAGTATATCAGTGCGAAATCCATCGAGGAAGAGCGGGCTGAGGAGGCGGCGCGCAGGGAGCGGGAAGCCAGAGAAAGACAAGAGAGAGAGCAAAGCGAGAATACAGCGGAAGATACCACATTTGTACCTACTGCGCCAAGCGGAAATTATACCACGGATTCTGAACTGCGAAGTGCCATTGTTGAGTATGCATTGCAGTACGTGGGAAACCGGTATGTACATGGCGGTAAGAGCCTGACAGATGGAACGGATTGCTCCGGATTTACCTGCTATATCTATCGTGACTTTGGCTATAGCATCAGCCGTACTCCATCGGGACAGTATAGTTCAGCCGGGCGGAGTATATCGGTGGAGGAAGCTTTGCCGGGGGATATTATCTGCTATGGAAGTAAAAGCTGTAGTCATGTGGGACTGTATATCGGTGATGGTCAGATTGTCCACGAGGCAAACTCTAAAAAAGGGTGCATTGTCAGCGATATAAGCTATATGAATATCTTAGGTGCAAGAAATGTGATTGACTAGTCATTATATTGCCAATGCGTGCGCAGTAAGATATAATATACACAATATGTTTAAACGTGAGGTAACCGGATGAAAATAATGCCGAATCGGCTGGATAAAGGATTTTTTATGTATCAGGATGAACTGGAGCAGAAAGCACTTGAAGTGCTCAGGTCCGGCTGGTACATACTGGGAAAAGAGGTTTCTTCCTTTGAGGAGGAATTTGCATCATATGTTGGTGCAAAATATTGTGTGGGACTTGCCAGTGGGCTGGATGCGCTCTGGCTTGCTTTTCGTATTCTTGGCATTGGTGAAGGGGATGAGGTTATTGTACAGGCGAATACCTACATTGCCAGTGTTATGGGAATCACTATCAATCATGCGACGCCGGTTTTTGTGGAGCCGGATGAGTATTATAATATTAATACTGCTGAAATAGAAGCAAAAATTACAGAGAAAACCAAGGCAATTCTGGTGGTACATCTCTATGGACAGGCCTCCAATATGGACGAGGTTGTTGCACTCTGTGAAAAGTATCACCTGCGTCTGGTGGAGGATTGTGCACAGTCTCATGGTGCAGATTACAATGGGCGTATGACAGGAACTTTCGGCGATATCGGTTGCTTTTCTTTTTATCCGTCCAAAAATCTTGGAGCATTTGGTGATGCAGGTGCCATTGTCACGGATAATGAAGAAATAGCCAAAGCGATGAAGATGTATCGAAATTATGGCAGCGAGAAAAGATATTATAACAAAGTGGTAGGTGCCAACTCACGCTTGGACGAGCTACAGGCGGGGTTGTTGAGGGTTCGCCTGAAACATATGGAGGAACTTACTAAGGAGAGACAAAAGATTGCATCAACTTATCTGGAATGTTTGCATAACCCCAAACTGATTCTTCCGAAGACTAGGGAGCATGCCGGACATGTGTGGCACCAGTTTGTGATACAATGCGGAGATAGAGAAGCTTTGATTCAGTATTTGGACGAGAGGGAGATTGGAAGCATTATCCATTATCCGATTCCTCCGCATTTGTCGGAGGCATACAGCTATTTGGGGTATGAAAGAGGAAGTTTTCCGGTTACGGAAAAGTATGCAGATACTGTATTGTCGATTCCAATGTATAATGGCATGACCAGAGAGGAACAGGATTATGTGATTTCCTGTTTAAATGCATTTTAGAGGAGTAGAGCCGAGAATGAATATCGATACACAATATAAAATAATAGATTTTAGGGATCATGGGGATGAAAGAGGGAAATTATATGTAATCGAGGGGGACGGATGTGATATCCCCTTTGATATTAAAAGAGTATTCTATATGTATGATTCCGACGATACTGTGGTGCGTGGGCAGCATGCAAACCGTGAGACAGAGTTTGTATTGATTAATGTCAGTGGGAAGAGTAAGGTTCGTGTGGATAACGGGGTGGAGTCCCGTGTGATTGAATTGGACAGACCTGGAATCGGTTTATACATTCCTGCGATGCTCTGGAAAGATATGTATGATTTCTCACAGGATTCAGTGTTGTTAGTGCTTGCCAGCAAGCATTATGACCCCGATGAGTACATAAGAGACTATGAAGAATATTTAGCATTTTTAAATGAAAAGAAAAAGGAGCACAGAACCAGTAATGAGTAAAATATCCATCGTGATACCGGTTTACTACAACGAAGACACCCTGATGGCGCTCTATCAGGATATGAAAGAGAAAATATTGGGACACCTGGGTGACTATGAACTTGTCTTTGTAGATGATGGATCCGGGGATCGTTCATGGGAAATCATGAACGAAATACATTCTATGGATTCTCATGTGAAACTATTGCATCTGTCCAGAAACTTTGGTGAGCATGCTGCGTTGCTTGCCGGTCTCAGTGTATGTACCGGTGATTGTGCTGTGACGAAACAGGCGGATTTACAGGAAGATTCCACTTTGATTCTGGAGATGTATGATAGTTGGAAGAAGGGAAACAACGTGGTGCTTGCGGTTAGGCGTTCCAGAGACGAGAATCGTATTAAGGTATTTTTTGCAAACCTGTATTATCTGATAGTTCGAAAATTTGTTAATAAAAACATGCCCGAGGGTGGCTGTGACTGCTATTTGATTGACCGTAAGGTAATTGAGGTTCTCAGATTGTTGGACGAGAAGAATTCCAGCTTGACCCTGCAGGTGCTGTGGGCAGGTTTTAAGACGGATTATGTTTATTTTGACAGAAAAGACAGAGAAGTCGGCAAATCCCGCTGGACATTGGCAAAAAAGGTGAAGCTTGCTATGGATTCCATGATGAGTTTCTCCTATATGCCTATTCGTGCTATGATGTATATCGGTATGTTGTTTGATGCGTTTGCTGTAATCATGCTGATTGATGTGTTGGTGGAGTATTTTACGAAGCAGGTACCGCTGGTCGGTTGGTCCTCATTGATGTGTGTCATTCTTTTCTCAGCGGGACTGATATTGACAATGCTGGGAATTCTTGGAGAGTATCTGTGGAGAACATTGGATGCATCCAGAAAGAGACCTCCGTTTATTATTGAAGAGGAAGTCGAGTGTACTGATGAAGTGGATGAAAAATAGGACATTGTGGCAATTTATCAAATTTGGCATTGTAGGACTTTCCAATACAATAATCAGTGAAGTCATTTATATTGTTTTCATTTATTTTAAAATGCATTACCTGCCGGCAAGCTTCATTGGCTTTACAGTCAGTGTGGTGAATGCATTTTATTGGAATAATAAGTATGTCTTTCAGACATCAGAACAGCAGGATGGTAGTCTGCTTAGAGTTTTTGGACGTACCTATATGGCATATTTGGGAAGCTATCTTCTGAGCGCAGCTCTATTGGTATTTTGGATAGATTTGCTCCATATAGCAGCCTTGATGAGACTCCCTGCAGAATGGTGTCTGAATCAGGGTTTTACTAAGTTGGATCAAATATTCTGGGGGAAAGCGGCAGCAGCTTTTTTGAATCTGTTGTTGACGGTTCCGCTTAATTTTCTGGTCAATAAGTATTGGGCATTTAAAGACAAATGATAAAGATAAAAGAGCATGTCGTAAGTGACATGCTCTTTTTGAACAGTTTATTATTTGATTTCGTTAAATCCTTCTCTTTCAGCATAGCTTGTATGCAAAAGCTCATGAGCCTTATGGGAATTGGGCTCGCCGAGGAATTTATCGTACAGCTCTTTAATCTGAGGATTGTTGTGGGACTGACGCAGTACCTGACGCTCATCCTCGGAGTAGAGTGCCTTTGCTCTCTTTTCCTTGTAGGTATCCATGATATCATCGGACTCGTTGGGAAGGAAGCAGCTTCTGATATAAGGCTGCCCACCACCGTTGATGCATCCACCGGGGCATCCCATAATCTCGATGAAGTGATATTTGGATTTTCCTTCGCGGATATCATCGAGCAATACCTTTGCGGAGCGCATACCGGAGGCAATTGCTACATTGATAACGGTTCCGTTAATATCGATGGATGCTTCACGGATTCCGCCTTCATGACCACGAACTTCTTCAAAGACGATTTTCTCATGCTCTTTGCCCGTAAGCACATGGTAAACCGTTCTGAGTGCAGCTTCCATAACACCGCCGGTCACACCGAAGATAACGCCGGCACCGGTGTAGTCTCCCATGATATCCTCATCCCATTCTTCATCGGGAAGACGGTTGAACAGGATACCGCTTCTCTTAATCATGCGGGCAAGCTCTCTTGTGGTGATAACTGCATCTACGTCAGGGATACCGTTCACCTTTTCCTGCTCTCTTTCTTTTTCAAATTTCTTTGCAACACAAGGCATAACAGATACAACAAAGATATCTTTCGGGTCAATGCCGTGCTGTGAAGCCCAGTAGGATTTGATGATTGCACCCTGCATCTGATGAGGGGATTTACAGCTGGACAAATGAGGAAGAAGATCTCCGTAATTGTATTCAGCATAGTTTACCCATCCCGGTGAGCAGGAGGTAATCATAGGAAGAACACCGCCGTTTTTCAGACGTCCTAAAAGTTCTGTACCTTCTTCCATAATGGTGAGGTCGGCACCAAAGTTTACGTCGTATACTCTCTCGAAGCCCAGTCTTCTGAGAGCGGCAATCATCTTGCCGGTAACAGGAGTTCCAACAGGATAACCGAATTCTTCACCGAGAGCAGCTCTTACAGCAGGAGCAGCCTGAACAATTACATGTTTTCCTGCTTTGAAAGCCTCATCCACTCTGTCGATTTCGGAATGCTCCATCAGAGCACCGGTAGGACAGACATTGACACACTGACCACATTGGATACAGGGAGAGTCTGCAAAGCTTCTGTCGCCTGCAGGAGAAATAAAGGTCTCAAATCCACGGTTTTCAAAGCCAAGAATTCCGATTCCCTGAGCGTTTTGACATCTTGCAACGCAACGCCCGCAGAGAATACACTTTGAAGTATCTCTTACCAGGCCGGGAGCCACATAATCCAAATGAGTTTCGGAATGTGCACCTTCAAAAGCATTGTCTCTTGCACCGGTTAAGGATGCAACATGAAGCAGTTCGCACTGTCCGTTTTTGTCACACTGCTGACAGTTTTTATTATGGTTGGAAAGAAGCAGCTCCACACTTGCTCTTCTTGCCTCTACCGCTTTGGGGGAGGAGATGCGAATCTCCATTCCCTCTGCAACAGGATAAACACAGCTTGCAACCAGACCTCTTGCGCCGGTAGCCTCAACGAGACATACACGGCAGGAGCCGGCATTACATTCTCCATGATTAAATGCGCAAAGGGAAGGAATTTCGTAACCACATGCCTTTGCAGCTTCCAGGATTGTCATGCCTTCTTCAACCTGATAGGCAATCCCTTCGATTTTAATATTTATCTTTGACATAATTCTGATTCCCTCCGATTACTTTTTCTCAATAGCCTGAATGCGGCATGCGCTGATGCAGGCACCACATTTAACACACTTGGATGAATCAATCTCAAAGGAAGCAAGACGGTGTCCTTCAGGAATATAGTCGGTTCTCTGAATACATCCTGCAGGGCATCCCTTTGCACACAGACCGCAGCCAACGCACTTGTCAGGATCAATGTGGTATTCCATCAGATTCTTGCAGACATGGGCGGGACATTTCTTATCCACAATGTGAGCAATATATTCATCTCTAAAGTGAGTCAGAGTAGAAGTAACAGGGTTCGCAGCTGTCTGACCAAGAGCACACAGAGAGTTGGCTTTTACAGTTTTGCTGAGTTCTTCCAGCTCTTCCAGATCCTTCATGGTACCGGTTCCTTCAGTGATTCTGGTGAGAATCTCAAGCATACGCTTGGTACCGATACGGCAGGGGGAGCATTTTCCACAGGATTCGTCGCAGATGAACTCCATGTAGAATTTAGCAACGTCAACCATACAGTTATCTTCATCCATAACAATTGCTCCGCCGGAACCCATCATGGAGCCTTTTGCTACCAGATTATCAAAATCAATAGGCTCATCCAGGAATTCCTCGGTCAGACATCCGCCGGATGGTCCACCGGTCTGAATGGCTTTGAATTTTTTGCCGTTTGGAATACCGCCGCCGATATCGTAAATCAGTTCTCTCAGGGTAGTACCCATGGGAACTTCCACGAGTCCGACATTATTTACTTTACCGCCGAGGGCGAATACCTTGGTTCCTTTTGAGCCTTCTGTACCTACTTTAGAGAATTCGGCAGCACCTTCTCTCAAAATGAAAGGTACACAAGCTAAAGTTTCAACGTTATTGATAATGGTAGGCTGTCCCCAGAGACCCTTTACAGCAGGGAAAGGAGGTCTGGGTCTGGGCATACCGCGCTTGCCTTCGATAGAGTTTAAAAGTGCGGTCTCTTCACCGCAGACGAAGGCACCTGCGCCCAGTCTTAAGTGACAACGGAAGTTGAAACCGGTCCCCAGGATGTTATCACCCAGCAGACCTAATTCCTCTGCCTGACGGATAGCAATTTTTAAACGATTGACAGCAATAGGGTATTCTGCACGCACATAGAAGTAACCGTTCTGCGCACCGATAGCATATCCGGCAATCATCATACCCTCGATAACTGCGAGGGGATTACCTTCCAGAATACTTCGATCCATGAATGCACCCGGGTCACCCTCATCACCGTTACATACCACATATTTTTCATCGCTTTCCACGTTGTAAGCGAACTGCCATTTGCGCCCGGAGGGGAAGCCGGCGCCGCCACGACCGCGGATACCGGAAGCGAGTACTTCATCGATTACTTCCTGCCTGGACATGGAAAGTGCACGTTTCAGGCCCTGAAAAGCCCCCATACCTAAAGCTTCATCGATATTTTCGGGGTCGATGACACCACAGCCGTGAAGCGCAATACGATGCTGTTTCTTGTAGAAGTTGATATCATCCTGCTTGGATACTTTTTTGCTTGTGGTAGGCTCTTCGTAAAGAAGACGATCTACAACAGTTCCACCGATAATGTCGGACTCAACAATCTCTTCCACATCTTCAATCTGTACCAGACGATACAGAGTCTCTTCGGGATATATTTTGACGAAAGGTCCCTGTGAGCAGAAGCCGAAGCATCCTACCTGATTGACACTTGCCTTGTCGGTTAAGCCTTTTACCTCGAGTAAAGCTTCAAATTTTTCTTTGATTTCTTTGGAATTGTTGGAAAGACATCCGGTTCCGCCACAGAGCACGATGTGACGCTTACCGTCCATTCCCTTCAATTTATCATCAAAACATTGTGTGCAGGAATGTGCACGTTCATCTAATTTTTCAAAAGTATCAATCATGTCCTACACCTCCTGCCCTTCTTTTTCTGCATTGCGATACTGCTCAATAATATCAGCGACCTGAGCGGTAGCAACCTTAGGGAATACTTTGCCGTTGATGCTTACAGCAGGTGCAATACCACAGGCACCGATACAACGAAGTGCATCAAGCGTAAAGAGACCATCCTCTGTGGTCTGACCGGGCTGGATATGCAATATTTCAGAGAACTTGTCGATAACCTGACCGGCACCCTTGACATAGCATGCGGTTCCAAGACAGCATCCGATGACATATTTTCCCTTCGGTGTGAGAGAAAAGAATGAGTAGAATGTTACAACGCCATAGATTTCAGCTACAGGAATACCGGTCTGTTTGGAAACAACTTCCTGTACCTCCAGAGGAATATAACCGTATTCGTTCTGGATATCGCTGAGAATCATCATGAGGGGAGTCTTCTCGTCCTTGTAACGGGCGCAGATTTCCTCAATTTTTGCCGTGGCAGCGGCTTGTAATTTCGCCATAAAAAATCCTCCTGTTTCTTATACATCCTTTTTCGTTCATGGTAGAATACATTTATCATATCAAAAGTGAGAGATATTCTCAATAGAATTTGTTAAAAAAATATCAAAATTTTTTATTGCTCAAAAAAGTATATTCCAATATACTGTTTTCAATAGGTTTTTTGAGAGGGAGGAAATAATGGATGGAGCATTTTATTGATGAAAAAACCGTGATGAGCTTCTACCTTGAGAAATTGAAGGAAGATGAGATTCTATTCCTTCAAGGGAAAAGTGTGAAGAAGGATATAGAGGAACTGGTGGAAAAGCTGTGTGCTGAGGATAAGATGAATAATAAGATTCAGCTTGCCATCGTGCTTTGGAAAAAGCTTTTTGAGGCTGCCATGAGCTATATATCGCCAAATAAAAAGGGATACGACAAAATTTTCAAATATTTTGACTCCTATGTAGAGTTTGAGGAACTGATTTTTGCCTCCGATTCCTTCTATAGAGACCATACATTGCATTGCCTGTGGGTGTATTTTCTGGGAGAATATCTTTATAGAAATCCGGAGTTTTCTGAATTATATCGGTTGGAGCGGGAGACCCGCGAAGGATATCAGCTGATAGAAATTTTGACGGACAAATTACAACTTGTTGGGGAAAACGACGCCAAGAAATTGAAAGCGATTCTGAAGCTGATAGAGCAGTCAGAATGTCTGGATGACTCTGTAAGGTGTATTGCAGCACTTACCCATGACCTGGGTTATCCGCTGAAAAAAATTGAAAAAATCAATAAAAGTATGAACAAGGTTCTTCCCTATTTTGCAATTCATAACTTTGAAAATTTCAGTTTTGAATATGAGAACATTCAACAGGAGTTTGTAAACCAATTTATTGACTTCATCTCCAGACGAAGCACAATTAATATAAATCCCAGGGATGACTTGCCAAAGGATGTGCAGACCACTTTGGACAGAGCATTTGAAACAGGATATTATGATGAGCATATGATGGACCAATTCATTGACATGTTGGATGCATTGACGGAACAAGAAAAAAAACTGTTGAAGGAAAGCTTCGAGGTGACAGCACTTTTTCATGCCCCGTTTGGTCAAAAGGCGGCTTACTATAATGATTTTGAGGCATATCAGCACGGTATTATGAGTGCGTTTTTGTTGATGAAGAATTTGCAGGTTTTTCAGGAAATTGATTTTTGCAGACCGGACGCACTTATTCCGATTCCAAATGCCAAGGATACGTCATTGCATGAGATTTTGACATCCATCTCCAATCACACCAGCGACAGCTATCAGATTCAGCACATTGATGGCAGCTCCTTCCTGACCTTTGTGGATGAGCTGGAAGAGTTTTCCCGCATCTCCAGAGCCAGCCAGAACAGAGAGTATGTGGAAGAATTCTGTGACACAGCGTTATATATGGAAGACGGCTGGCTGAATGTGGTGTTTGAGTTCAACAATGCCAATCTGGATAATCTGGATCCGGAGATTTCCTTTAAAGGCAGATGCAAGAGATTTCTGTCACTCTTCGACATCCCCAATCTGGATGAATATTTGAAAATCAGAGTGACAATTGTGGGCAAACTTCCCACGGACCAGAATGAATATGTGCTTGAGATTGCCAGAAAATATGCGGACATTAGAATCAACGGAGAATCCAGGAATATCCCCGTTTATCTGAAGTCCACACAATTTAGTACTAAAGAGGAATATGCGGAATAATATATCTCACCATTTGAAAGGAAGCTGTTTATTTTTATGAGTCAAACAGACAAACGAAAACAAATCATAATTACATGTGTTTCAGTGTTTTCGATATTGTTATTAATTGTTCTCTGGAACCGGAATGCTCCATTTTTGATTGACAATGATAATATTTATTTAAAAACAATTGCATCAGGAGAAATGACAGGCGCTCCGGAGCCGCATTTGTATTATATGGGTATTTTATCCGGATTGGTGTTAAGTACATTGTACCGGTTGACAGGGAACGGTATTCCGTGGTTTGGTATATTTTTGTGTGCATCCGTGGCAGTTCCTATGGTATTACTTTTGAATACAGTGTTAAAAACTTGCGAGAAGATATGGCAGTATGTGATTGCGTATTTACTTTGCATACTTGTCTTTTGTTCTTTTTTTTATCAGTATTTTGCGAAAACACAGTTCACTGTTGCCACCGGTGTGGTGGGAGTCGGAGCATTATTTTATCTTGCAACATTGCGCACTGAGGATAAAATCGGAAACTATCTTGTCTCTGCAATTCCGTTTCTGCTATTGACAGCCTGGTCATTCGGTATGAGAGATAAGGGTTTTTTAATGTTGATTCCTTTTTTGGGAATGACGTTTTTGTCTAAGCTTACATGGGATAAGCAATGGAAAAAGAATGGAAACGTAGTGCTGCTTGGAATTGTTTTTGTGGCGCTGATAGCAACGATTTATGGCGGAAACAGATTGGCATACAGCAGTGATGAATGGAAGGAATTCAAAGAGTATACGGATGCTTCTGAAATCCTTTTTGATTACAACGGATTCCCGGCTTACGAGACTCACAGAGACCTATACCATGAGCTCGGAATCACGGAATCATCCTATAAGGCAATCATTGGACACTACAACATTCTGCTGGACCCGGCAATCAACAGGGATGCTATGGTTCGGCTGGCACAGGTTGCTGAAGAGGAGCGGATTGCAGCAGCTCCTGCTTTGCCTGAAAAAATAGTTTCCGTACTGAAAGATATTGTGCAGAGAAATCTCTTTGACTATGTGGATAGACCGCTTAATGTGCTTGTGTTTTTCCTATATGCGTTTGTTGTTATTCTTGCACTTCTGAAGCGGGAGTGGATGGCATTGCGCGATGTGGCTTTTCTGGTGATAGCAAGGATGACAGATTGGATTTATCTGGTATGGTTTGGCAGATACCCTTTTCGCGTGACGCAGATTATTTACCTGGCGGAACTGGTCTGCCTGGTGGCAGTGCTGATAAATTATGAACTGTGGGCGAATAGAAAGGCTTTTACTGCAATGCTTGTTGGAATTGTATTTCTTTCCTTCCGCTTTGGCTTTCCGGTTATGAGAAATGCGAATGCCCAGATAAAGGATTTTAGGGCGATGAGCGTCTGCTTCCCGGAGCTGGAAGAGTATCTTGAAGTGCATTCAGACAATTTTTACTACTTTGACATGTCACATCTATACTATATGGAAGATACTCTGGCATTTGAACCATCTGACTATGAAAATTATGTCTATATGGGAAGCTGGATGCCAAACAG
>JAILPF010000226.1 GCA_024699575.1 Acetatifactor sp.
TATTGAAGAAGAACAAATCCCGCAGCGTATCAAGGATATTGACGATAGGAAATATGAGTTTGGAGAGAATGAGAGCTGGCTTTCCAACCGCACCTGTTTTTTGTGCGTACGTGACGGCAACCACATTGCATATGAGAGAAAACCGCAGGCCAATACAAATTATCTTCGAAGCTATCTATTAGGTTTCGGGATGGCTATGTTAGCCATGCAGAGGGGGATGATTGCTCTACATTGCAGCGCTGTCGCAGGACCGGGTGGAGCAATTTTAATCGCAGGAGAGAGCGGAGCCGGTAAGTCTACATTGACGTCCGCATTTTTGCAAAAAGGCTATGAATTTTTGGCGGATGATATGGTGTTTGTGGAGACAGATGACAGTCAGACCGCATGGGTATATCCTGCTTTCCCGTATCAAAAGCTTTGCCGAGATGCGGCTCTGAAATTGGGCTATGATTTGTCAGAGTTGATTTATATTGATGAAGATAAGGATAAATTTCTGGTACCGTGGAAAGGCGATTTCTCAGTGGAGAGGAAAAAAATAGCCGGACTTTTCTTCCTGCTGATGCACAATGTGGATCAGGTAGATTCCAAGCCGGTGCAGGGATTTGATAAGATGCTGGTTTGTGCCGATAATTTGTTCCTGAGAAAGCTTTTGGGCAAGGAAAGATATGCTCCGCGGATCGGACAGAAATGCCTGGAACTGGCGGCAGCGGTTCCGATTGAATTGATTGCCAGACCATGTGGACAAAACACACAGGACAGACTGGTGGAAAAGGCTTTGGATGCAATAGAAAAATGGGGATAACCCCCATTTTTACTTTGATACCCGACAGGGAAGTGTAAAGGTGAAATTACAGCCTTTTTTGGAATCACTTTCACAGGTGATGATGCCTCCGTGCCTTTCCACAATCGCTTTTGCGATGGATAATCCCAGACCGCTTCCGGTGTGGGAATTCGGTGTCCGTGAATCAGAGACGGTATAGGTTCTGTCGAAAATATGAGTAAGTGCCTCCTGTGGGATGCCTGGACCATTGTCGATGACTGACACGGAAAGAAGCTTTTGATCAGGCAGCTTTTTTACCTGCAGGCAGATGGAACTGCCCGGCTGGGTGTAATTTGCAGCGTTGGAAAAAAGGTTGTCCAATACACGTATTATTTTTTGAATGTCAATCTCGATGATACAATTCAGATTATCCGGAATTTCTAAAAGCATTTCATGTTGTTCATATCTACTGTCCAGAATGGTGTCATAAAAATATTCCTCGAAGAATGGAGCTGCTTCCAGTGTGGAAAGCTGAAAAGAGCGAGAGGTATCTTCCACAGAAAAAAGAAGGTACATATCCTGAATTAAATTCTCCAGGGTAGCTGTACGTCTGTCAATGGTATAAATTGCTGCTTTTGTATCCTCTGGTGATAAGGAGTGACCGGAAAGCAATAAATCTACAGCGCTTCTGATGGCTGTGATGGGTGCACGCAGATCGTGGGAAATGTTTGCAAGCATTTCACTTCTTTGCGTCTGCAGTTTTTGAAGTTCCTGATTGGCCAGAAACAGCTTCCTGGAGAGAGATTCCAAATCTTCCGTTTCCAGTCTGGGCTGTTCAAATGTATTCTTTTCCATTGCATATCCCCTATTTTTTGATAAAACGATATCCTTTTGACCACACGGTTTCTATCATATTTTCCAGGGTTGGGTCACAGGACATTTTTTTGCGCAGACGGCTGACATTTACCATCACTACACGGCGGTCATTTTCCTGATAGGTGCCAAAGAGTGCAGTTCCCAGCTCGGCAAAGGTGACCTCCTCGTTTGGATGAGTTGCAAGATAGAGTAACACTTCATATTCCCTGTTTGCAAGCAACAGATCCTCGCCGCGGAAGAACGCTTTGTGAGCCAGACGGTCTATCGTCAAATCACGGAAGGCGAGGATATTGTCTGCAGACTGGGCAGGTTGGTGCAGCGTGCGCCTTAAGAGCACATCTATTCGGACCTTTAACTCTCTCAGACTGTATGGTTTTACGATATAATCGTCGGCTCCTCTCATCAGACCGTCAATTTTATCATCCTCAGACCCTTTTCCTGTTAAAAAAATAATGGGAGCAGAAGAAAATTTTCGTATTTCGCTACAGACTTCGAATCCGTTCATCTTAGGCATCATGATATCCAGCACAATGCAGTCAGGCATTCGTTTTTTTGCCAGCTCAATTCCCTTTTGGGGAGAAGAGGCGGTGGTGACAAGAAAACCTTCTCCCGTCAAATACTTCTTATTTAATTCCAAAACTTCTATATCATCGTCGATCAAGAGCAGTTCAGCCATTGAAAATCCCCCCGTGTCTGTTCTTATTCTATTATTTAGTTTAACGATTTCTCCGGTGGAAAGCAATCCTTATGTGAAAATATTGATGGTTGTCATTTCAATTGGTAAATGATAAGATGAAATGAGTATAAATCTATTTTGAAAGGACTGAAATCGGATATGAAAGTACTGGTAACAGGAGTGAAAGGTCAACTGGGGTTTGATGTGGTAAATGGG
>JAILPF010000240.1 GCA_024699575.1 Acetatifactor sp.
ATGCTTAAAAAGCATTTTATCGCCATACTCCGGCATCATTGTTCGTTCCACTGGTAATTCACCATCTGCTACACACCCCAACGCAAAACAGATTGCCATTTTCTGATTATCAGTCGCATACACAGCGTACTGACATCCCTCTTCAAATTCTATATCTTGCGCCTGATTCGGAATCAGTTTATCATATCTTTGTGGACTTCCGTGATACAAATATTCCATATCTGTCTCCATTACAAGTGTAATCGTTCAAAGATATGCTCAACGTCACATATCATTCCCATTTTTTTGCATTCTCGAATTGCATCGCATATTCTTGTAATCTTTGAAGGATCCTCGTCTAATTCCTCTGCAATCGTCATCGGCGTTTTCCCCATATTCACTTTGCGTAGAACCATGGCGATTAGAGCTATACCTTTTCCTTGCTCTATCCCTTGCTCTATCCCTTGCACGAATCCTTCTTCTCTACCTTCCTGCAATAAAGTTTTGTCATGTAATTCTTGGTCAAACTCATACAAAATACTCATATTGATTCCCCTCGCTTTCTCTCTTCTAAGAAAATCCGCCAGAATCCCTTCCTCAATACACTCATTAATCGCTCTGTCTATCGCATCCAGCAATGATTCATTCATCGCGTAAGTCCTTATCTTTTCAACAAAAACTACATACTGATATAAAGTTGGACATTTCCTTTTTAATTCTTCATTACATCCTGAGTTAATATTTAACTGAACCACTATCAGCTCTAAATTGGGAATATTCTGATTTCCATAAAAAGCATCCGATAATCGTACTTCCTTCCTTTCCGGCTGCGTCTCCACTCCATTATAAAAAGTAATAAAATACGGTGCCGGCAGGATAATCTGCTTTCTGGAATGAATATCCTGTCCTATTATCATCTGCTCATATACTTCTGATACATATAATAAATTTCGAAGAGGCATATTCGGATTAACCGTTGACTGTTGTTCATAGAGGCTCAACCTCATATCCACCACAACTGACACATCATTCTTGATAGTCATATAGATTGCACTATCAAGCGTAGTGATAATTAATTCATCCGGATTCATGTAATTGGTTTTGTTAACCGCATTATATAATCCAAGCAGCTCTGTTTTATCAGAAAATAAAGTCCGAAAAACGGTGTCCTTATAGTTTCTGATTACATGAGTATTTTGTTCTGTCTTGTTTCGTCTTATCATGTTTCCTCCTTCGACTGCAGAAACACATTAAAACGAAATACATCTCTTATCGCAATCGTCATCTGCATTCCTGCCTAATTTGATTTGTAAAATATGGATTAAGCAAGATTCTGTAGATAACTTCGACTGCGGATCAAGACAATCCGCAAAAGATATGTCGTCCCTAAAAGACGTATAAAGAATAATTGCTTGTGTATATGGTAACACAAGCAATTTGAAAACGCAATTCCTTATTTAGATTTTTCTTAACGGTTTATCGTTTATTCCATAAGTGCCAAAAGTGTGTATATCTCAGCATATGCTGACTGAGTTAACAGTTGCCTGTCATCCGGACAATTCTCATCAAAACCGGTTGCCAGATTCCTTGGAAGTAATCCGAATTCATTTCTATGTTCCTTACAGGCAAACTCCAGCGATTCCTGCAATACTTTCATATACGGTTTTACAGCCTCACTGTCATATCCTGAAAGTGCTTCGAAGCTTTCCGCAAGAATTGCGGTAAACCAAGGATAACCTTCGTAATGGCTGATTCCGTTTTGTTTCTTCAGATATGCGCCATGAGCTGCCTTAGCTGATTCCATTGCATCTGCAAGATATTCTCTATCCTGCGTAATATCATAGAGGATTAAATTCGCAATAATCATACTGCCGGAATTGTAGGCATATAACGCTTTGTTGATTTCACCGTTTGACCGTGTACCATCCTCATTCAAAACGGTATGAATCCCGTTATAATAAATCTTGGTATTCTTATCCTGCATCTGTTTGCAGAACGAGTAAAATCTTAACGCCCAATCAAGGTAGTCCTGCCGTCCTGTCATCTGATACAGTTTTGCATTCACAATAATACAGCATGCATTCGCGGACAACCCTCTCTCCAACTCCTGTGCCGTAGCATTAGAGCCAAGTCCGGTCTCGTTCCAGACCAGTCCTCCTATCTCCTCATTCCAGCCGGTATAGGTATAGTTGACTATCCGTATTGCCTCCTGAAAATATGCTTCATCGCCAAATATCTCATGTGCAAACAACATATTTCTGGCAATCCATATGTTGTCGTCAAAGAATACATCTCCTGTACCCATATTTTTATGCTTGCCTTTTCCGGAATGGTATTTTGCACACTCATCATTGGAATCAGCATTCTTATAATAAAGTAGGTTATCCAGCATCTCCTTGTATGCTGCCCGCAGTTTCACATTTTCAGGAAACAGACGATTTATCTGATACATCATTCCCAGTGCAGCGAAATAGGACCATAAAAAAGCGACTTCCGGCTCATTTTCCCTCTTGGGATAAAATTTGGCAAGATAATAGCCTTTCTCACGGTGACAATATAAATCCAACACATTTTCGCAGAACCTGGTTGCCATTTCTTCATTATGTGACATCATTAACTTCTCCCCACACATCTTCTATTGTCAAAACTTACAAGTCACAGGTGCCTCTGTGAAAGAACAGAAGGTTGCAGTAGCATTCTTTAAATACAACACCTCCATAATCCCGTCATCTTCTGAGTACATTCCGCGCAGAGATTCGTTGGCGTTAAGCATTGCTTCTCTCGCTTCTCTTCTGTCATCCCGAATGGCCTCTGCTTCCAGGCGAATCCATGTGCCTCCTACCATGCCGGTTATCTCTACCTTAGGGTTCTTTTGCATTTGTGCAAACACTGCTTTCTGATTGCTGGTCGTGATATAGAGCTTTCCCTCAAATTCGCAGACAGCTCCGAAGGGACGCACATGGGGCTTATCTCCCTCAACTGTTGCCAGATAAAAAGTACCGGCTTCCTGTAAGAATTTCATTGTTTTTTCCATATGTAAAAACTCCTTTCGCATTTGACTTCATTTTATTATGCCTGAACTTGTTCTTCAAGCCACTCTTCCCACTCTTTGCACCCCTCACCGGTCACTGCCGAGACAGGGAAAATTTGAATATCCGGATTGAGTCTTAAAACTCTCTCCTTGCATTTGTCCAGACTAAAATCAAAATAATCCATTGTGTCAATTTTGGTGATAATTAAAGCATCACTCTTCTCAAACATCAATGGATATTTCAAGGGTTTGTCATCACCCTCCGGCACACTTAGAATCATCACATTCTTAGCGGCACCTGTGTCGAACTCAGCAGGGCAAATTAAATTCCCCACATTTTCCAGGAAAATAATATCCAGTTCATCACATCCCATCGCTGTCAATGCTCTCTCGGTCATTCCCGCATCCATATGGCACATTCCGTCTGTGTGCGCCTGAATGGCTTTTGCGCCAATCTTCTCTATTCTCAGCGCATCTACATCTGATGCAATATCTGCCTCCATCACCCCAAATTGATGTCGATCTCTCATATCCATGATTGTCCGCTCTAAAAGAGTGGTTTTGCCGGAGCCCGGGGAAGACATGATGTTCACTAGCAAAATCCCCTGTTCCTTCAAAGCTGCTCTCAAGGCATCCGCATCCGCATCATTGGAAGCGGTTATGGATTTATTCAGTTCAATCACTCTCATGCCTGTGCTACCTCCTCATCAAGCCATTGGATGAAATCCTCAAAGCCCTCCCCCGTTTTACCGCTCACGGGAAAAACTTCTATGTGGGGATTCAACTTACGCACACGCATGATGCAGGCTTCCTCATCAAAATTGAAAACCGGTTTGACGTCTGTCTTATTGATAAGCATTACATCACTCACAGTAAACATGAGCGGATATTTCAACGGTTTATCATCGCCCTCCGGTACACTTAATATCATGACTCTTTTGTTGGCTCCCACGTCAAATTCCGCCGGACATACAAGATTGCCTACATTCTCAAGAACTACGATATCAAGGTCGTCCAGGTTCATTTTATTTAAACCGCGCAGAGTCATATCTGCATCCATATGGCAAGCTCCACAGGTATGCAACTGTATTACCTCTGCGCCTGCCTCCTTTACTGTCACGGCATCCACACAGCTGTCGACATCCGCCTCCATCACACCGATTCTGTATTTGCCTTTGAGGGCATCTATGATTCTTACCAGTGTAGTGGTCTTACCAGCACCGGGAGAAGCCATCAGGTTGATAAGGTACACCTTTTTCTGTGCCAGAAGTTCTCTGACCTG
>JAILPF010000238.1 GCA_024699575.1 Acetatifactor sp.
TGAATCCTCCATGGCACCAATTCCAAAGCTATCCAATACAATCAAAAATATTCTCTTCATACGTATCCTCGCCTCCATTTTTATGTTTGCCGTGGTCTACAGTCAAAAAAAGAGATTTCTACATAGATTATATATTATACCTCATTTTTTATGTATTGTACACCCAAAATAACTTGGCATTTTCTATTCAACAACGGTGCTGATTACTACATTCTCCGGTGCGATACCGGTTTTTCTCACAATAATGTCCTCAATCTGTGCTCTCTGCACATCGGACAGCTCCACTGCATTCACCACCACATCCACCGCATTTTCCGTGATACTGACGACCACATCGGAAAAACCTTTCGCTTCCAGAAGCATCTCCGCAGCAGCTTCCTGCTCAGCATTCGCTGTCATTTTCACAATATTGCTCACCGCTGCCTGCTTCTGCTCTTCCGTTAAACCCTCGCTGTTAATGATTTCCAGAAGTGTCTCTTTATTTTTGGCTCTGGTCTGTTCTTTTAAAAGCTTTGCATCCGACAAAATTTCCACTCCCGACGTGGATGCAAATACAGCCTCACCGGGAATTTCATCCTCCTTTGGTGTAACCTCCGCCACCTGCATATCCTCATCGAGATAATCTGCTGTCAGCTGATCTATATCGGAATCCATACTTTCGATTTCAAAAAGTTCGGTATCTCCGATTCCTTCCGCCGTGTAATTTTCTGTTATGACACCATTTAAACTTTCCGTTTCTGTTACACCTTCATTACTTACAGGAAGATATTCCTCCTCCAGGTTTGCCCCCGCAAATTGTAAATATCCTGCAATCGCTATCATAATTGCAAGCGCTGTAATCATTAGCTGGTTTTTTTTAATCAAGTTTTTCACGCTGTTCTCCCTTGCCAATATTTGATTAATTCATTTTATGAATCGACATGACTTTATATGCTATCCCGATGTCTCCATTTTGCCTACCTTTATCCTGTGCGCATCAATGTGAAACAACACCTGAATCATATCGGATATATTCTTTCTGACCTTGCCGTTTTCTGCCCCCTGCGCTGCCACAACCACCCCCTCCGCCTTTGGCGGAATCGTCATAACAACATATGGAATGTTCTCACCCGACTTGGATTCGAAGATTGTACTCGGGGAACTTTGAGACTGCAGAATACTCCTGCTGCCGCCATTTAAATCCTGTTCCTTCGTGTCCGTATGATTTTGCACGATATCTTTTTCTACGATCAGTTCCTCGGAAGCCTTCAGCGTAATCATAACCTCACACGTTCCCACACCATCCATCCTTTCCAGTATTTTTTTCAGCCGTTTCTCCATGTCGGATGCATAATCTCTCTGCATCGATTCCTGCATCAGGGCCTCTGTCGTTTCCATCTGTTTCTGCTTTTGCTGCCCGGTGGGCATGGCAACGATGAATATCAGAATTCCAGACAGAATCAGAATCAAAAGATTGTCCCTGCGCATCATTTTTTGCAATATATCAGAAAAAAAACCATTTTTTATTCCCACTCAACATTTACCTCCACCGTAATCGGTTCAATCTCCTGCACCATATCCTCCTGTTTATCCGGTTCCACCTGATAAAGCGAGGCTTCCAACATATTCTCACTATAGTATCTGACACGTTCGAGCATCCGCTCCTCATCCATATTTTTAAAAAAGTAATCCGCACATAAAATGAATTGAATAAGGAAAAACAAACTGACAAAGACTTTTAAATATTTTTCATACGCTGCCTTCGGTCTTAAAAAAATAACCAGCTGTGCGCAAAGCATAAAAAAAACAAGCTCCTTTATCTTTTTAATTATCTCAAAATTCATCGTTCCCCCCTAACGGATTCCCAGACTAAACAGTACAACAGCTATCACAATAAAGAAGAGAAAAACAGCTGTGCCTGCAGTTTTCAGCACAAGCCATACCGCATTGCCCGCACAATCTACACAGGCAGTGATTCGTTTATCACTGACAATTCCCATAACTGCCGCTGCGGTTTTTAGAAGTACCGACGTAAGAAAAATCTGACTCATGGGAGCGACACACATCATCAGTAACAAAATCAACAAGACAGCTCCAATGCCATTTCTGACAAGAAGGGCAGTTCCCGCCACCAGATCCACAATACCATCTGTCACATTGCCCACCCCCGGAATAGCCGACATTGTCCGTCTAAGGGCTGATGATTTCATGGAGTCCACAATCGGAGTGATTGCGGACTGAAAAATACTAAATCCCGTCACTAATGCAACAGATGACTTCAGTATCCATTCCACGCCTTTCTTCAACAATTCCAAAGTAAAAGAAAGCTTTTCCTCCGGCCAGATGCAATTCACCAAAGCCAAAACTTCATATATGTAGACCGCAGGCAGCACACACCCTTGAAATATGTTTTGTTCTCCATACACTACGCCCCCCAGGATTCCTGCACCTGCCGTTGCGCTGCCGACACCGGTGGATATTCCAACAGCCAGCAAAAATGTGGGCATCAAGAGCTTGATAAACACTATCACTTGTTCCAATACATTCTGTGCAATCTGCAATGCCGTCGAAAAACTTTTCAATAATACAACACTCGTCAGAAGATAAACATAATAAAAGCTTAAATTTGCAATCTGTCCGGCATCAAACACATCTGCAAACCGGGTGAGAAGTGCAGAAATAACACCCATGAGAATCAGCCACACAAAAATCTGTTTCACCGCTCCCAGCTGGCCGGTAATCAGCCCGCAGCTATTCTCCCATAGATATGCTGTAATTTTCCGAAATTCACCATCCCACAGGCATTTAAAAAAGTACTCCAATGAAAAATGCAACTCGGGAAACAATCTGTCTATTCCTATCTGAAGGGAATCCAAACCATATTCTCCCCGGATTGAGTTAAACTCCATTTTCTCCTCTTCCACCTTTCATCAGGCTGCTGCCTAAAACATCCCCTGAAGTTGTTCAAATACTGCCAGCAGAATAGGAATACCATTGAATAAAACCGCAAGTTTTCCCACAATCACAAGCTGGTCGGCAATCACCCCAAAACCCGCATCTCTACAGATTCCTGCGCTGAATTCGCACAGATATGTCATACCGATCACCCGGAACAGTATTTTTAAATATGCCGCCGAATCCCCAAGGTAAGCACGTATGACAGCAAACTGATTCAATACACCACTCAATCGATTCATTCCATACACTAAAATTACTATCCCGATGCCCAGTCCAACCAACAGAGCAAATTCCGGTCTATGCCCTTTTATCTGCAATGCAACAAGTGCCCCTACGATTCCCAGAAAAGCAAGCTTAATAATCTCCTCCACTCTTTCACCCCTCTTAATCTTCATAGAGCAAATAGTCTTTGAATTGTTAAAAACAGCTCATATATGTAGGGAAGTATCCATGACAGTACAAGGACAAGCCCTGCAAGGCTTACCAAAAAAGCATGTTCTTCTCTTCCACTGTGTTTCAGTATTTGTCCCAGCATAGTCACCAGAATTCCCACTGCCGCAATTTTAAAAATCAAGCTGATTTCCATAGAATTTTCCATCTCCCAAAGTTCAAATAAGCACAATCACTATAAATAAGCCTGTCAGAATTCCCATTCCTACTGCGATTCTGCCAATCTTACCCTGCGCCTCCTCCGCATCTTGAATCATATGCTGTATCATTCTATATCTGTTCTGCAGCATATCGATCTGCATCTGCCTGTCCTCAAACCCGTTCCCGTCAAACAGAGCCAGTGCAAAACTTTTCTCCTGTGCCTTCAGTGGAAATGAACGTATGGTTGACATCATTTCTTCCCGGTATATCTTAGAAAATTCTATCCCCGGATTTTCCTCCATTATCTGATATATCCTAAACAGCATCTTCCCGTAATCTCCATCCAGATACCCGGAAATTTTCATGCAGACCTGTGGCAATGTGTCCCGTTCAAACCGGATTTGTCCTGCCATCAGTTCAATCATTTGTTGCAACCCCTTCAATTCATTTACTCTCTGTTGTGCCCTTCTGCGATACATTATCCCCATACCCAGGCATCCCGATAAAATCATACATGCTCCTGTCAGTTTCAGAAACATCATTCCCTCCTCTATAAATTCCACATATAACCGGTTGTCCTTCCTTTTTCCCGAGCAAAACTATACACGAAAAAAAATTATTCCACCGGGCATTCATTTTTTGAATAAAATCATCCAGGGATTCTCCGTGTGCTGTTGCTAAAATCCTGCTGCCACAGGTGGATGCATAACTAAGAACTTCCATATCCTCCTCACCGCCAATCTCATCCACTGCAAGAACCTGTGGTGCCATTGAGCGGATAAGCAGCATCACCCCCTCCTGTTTTGAGCAGGCGTCAAGTACATCTGTCCGCAGCCCAAGATTATTCTGTGGCACTCCCATCCAGGATGCGGCTATCTCTGAGCGTTCATCCACCACACATACCCGGCATCCCACACCATAGGAATTACCATCGGAAATCTGGCGGATCAAATCTCTTAGCATTGTTGTTTTTCCACAGCCGGGCGGCGAAAGAATTAATGTATTCTGTGGTATACCTTTGAGGTAGATGTGTGAAAGAATTCTATCCGACACACCAATTATCTGATGGGATATACGAACATTCATGGAAGAAATATTTTTTATAATCTTGATTTTCCCTTCCTCCATCACCGCTTGTCCGCATATTCCGATTCTGTGTCCTCCTGCCACCGTCATAAAGCCCTGTCTGATTTCATTCTCAAAGGCATACGGAGAATATCTGCAGAAATTTGCGAAAATATCTTCCATCTCTTTTCTGTTCAAGATATATGCATCTTCCAAATCAGTGGTAAACATTCCATCTTTTCCAAGCAGTATTTCTCTGCCGCACATCCGTACAATCACAGGCTTACCCGTCCGTATTCGTATTTCCTGCACATCCGCTTGATAATTTGATACCTCTTCCCATAGAAATTTCTGTTCCCTAGGAAATAAATCGAAAAGTCTTACATTACCGCTCATAAAAAAATCTCCTATGTCAATATATGAGTCCTTGTCCTATTTATTCTCTCTATTTTAAAAAAAACTATAGACAAATCGAAAAACCTGTGATATTTTAATAATAGGAATTGTTACTATTATTAAAAGGAGGAAATCATATGGCTGCTAATACTGCACAAGTATCTAATTTGGTAAATTTATTGGACGGATATGCTGAAAAAGGGGGACATCATTTAAATGTGAATGTTTTGAACAGAGATGTTTTGAAGGATGCACAGCAGCATCCCGAGAAATATCCGCAGCTTACAATAAGAGTAAGCGGATATGCTGTTAACTTCATTAAGCTGACTCCCGAACAGCAGGCTGACGTAATCAGCAGAACCTTCCACGAAGGAATGTAAAACATAATATTTGTATCCAAAAACGGAGCCAATCGCTTAATGCGACAGCTCCGTTTTTGGATCACAGGTATATGTCAATAGAATTTGATAGGTCTCTTCATAAATCTTTTTCCACTCGGCAGCATTTTTCTCCATCATTATCTCCACATTTGCCGCCT
>JAILPF010000358.1 GCA_024699575.1 Acetatifactor sp.
GAATCTGTAATTTGATATAACCTTCTACTTTCTTTGCCATTGTGGCACCTCCTTAAATGTGGTAAATCGGCGCAGGAAAACAGTAAATCTAACTATTCCCGCTCCCACTCGGAATGAAGCCTTTCATTCCGTTCGTGTTGCCAGAGCAATTACGCTCTTTTATATTTTATCAGAATAAATTCTGAGAAAATATCAATTAAAGTTTTCTGACCTCTGCAAAACTGATTTCAACAGGTGTCTCTCTGCCGAACAATTCTACATTGATGGTAGCTGTCTGTTTGTTGTAGTCCATCTTCTGAACCACGCCAACAGTATCCTTCCAGACACCGGCCACAACAGAAATGCTGTCTCCCTCAGCAAAGTCAACGGAAACATTCTCTGTTTTGATACCAAGTGGCTTCATCTCAGCTTCTGTAAGAGGAACAGGTTTACTTCCCGGTCCAACGAATCCGGTCACACCACGGGTGTTGCGGACAACATACCAGGTGTCGTCATTCATCTCCATATTGAGAAGCACATATCCGGGGAACATTTTCTTGGAAACGGTTTTTCTCACACCGTTCTTCAGCTCCACCTCATCCTGCATCGGGACTCTGACTTCCAGAATCTGCTCTGCAAGGTGCTTATTGTTCTCGATTGTTTTCTCAATATTGGCTTTGACCTTGTTTTCATATCCTGAATAGGTATGAACTACATACCACTTTGCCTCTGCCATACAATCTCCCTCACTCTAAATTGATGTTAAGAAGTTTACGCCGAACTGAACGACATAATCGATCACAGCGATAATAACCCCTACAACTACAGAAATCGCAACAACCGCAATGGATTGTTTCAGTGTGGATTGTCTGTCAGGCCATGAAATTTTCTTAAACTCAGCCTTCACACCCTTGAAAAAGCCGGGGCGCGCCTGCTTTTCTGTAGAGTCTCCCATTTTTGACCTCCAAAAGATTTAGCTTATTTGGTTTCTTTGTGCATTGTATGTGTTTTGCAGAATCTACAATATTTCTTTGTTTCCATTCTATCAGGATGAGTCTTCTTATCCTTGGTAGTATTGTAGTTACGCTGCTTGCATTCTGTACATGCTAAAGTAATTTTTGTACGCATTTGTCTACCTCCACGTTTTTTCCAGCTCCGGTCGGAGCATTATTTCCTTATTTTTAAGCATAAAAAAAAGACCTAAATCTTATCTCGCTTGACTAATATATCATACAATCCCGTATACGTCAACAGTTTTTTGCCAACTTCCGCAGGCGCGGGAGTTTCTTCCACGTTTGTGGGAGTTTCTCCCACGGGCGTGGGAGTTTCTCACCTCGCATTTATTTTATATAAAAAGATTCTGTAATAGCTTTCCTGTGTTTCAAAGGGTTCTTCCCGCAAAAGTTCCAGCCCCTCTTCCTCAGCATTCAATATATATGCAGCCGAAAGAATATAATCACAACCCAGTTTCCCAAGTGCTGTCATGTCCAGCTTCAAATCCGAAAAATAAAAGCCGTTTTTCTGGATGGTAAAATATCCGGGCGTTTCTGATGAGAACAGATAGCAGCGATTTCCCCAATCATCAAAATACCGGCGCAGATACTCACTTCGATCCAGCTCCGGAGCAATCACCTTACGAAAAGCGTGTTTATACTCCAGACTGTAGTTATTGGAATATCCATCCACACAGTAAAAGCCGTGATACAATGCCGCTGCAGGATCTATTCCCAAACTTGCCACCTTATAATCTTCTTTTTCCTGCCCCGTTGTTTCCTGTAAAAAGCTCTCCACTTGTTCCAAAACACCGTTTGCATAATAATCTCCATAGCAGATGTCCGAATACCCCGGTTGCAGAATTTGCCGGACACATGTCTTTTGCGGCATTCCTTTTAAGGTAAACAAACTCATAAAAACCAAGAGGAGTAGCCCAACTATATAGCCTAACCATTTCCTTCTACTATTTGCTGTCCATAAAATATCCAGACACAGCACAAGTTCTATCATCCACAGCGCAGGAGCCATCCAAAGCAGCCGGCTGAATTGAAAGGAGCCGATTGTTCCCATCTTTTCCCGCATTTGAACAACAAATGCACTATCCCACAAAGCCGACAGCAGGCAGATAACACTGATAGCACCCAGGATTTGCAATACCCATTTTGCTTTTTGAAGCATTTCGGCAGAACATTTTCTGCGAAGCAAAAAAACTACAACCAATATTATCAATACCAGCACCACAGTCCACTGATGATAGTCCTCGCTATGCTCAGCATTTTTCAAAAAATAATTTATAAAAGCTGAAAAAACATTGCTACTCTGGTTGATATACTCCGATTTGTGTGATACAACAGCATTTCCGAATCCGAGCATCTGTCCTGCCAGACGACAGTTTTCTATCAGATAAAGCGCGGACATTTCCAAAAAGGCAAACAATATATTCTGATGTTCTCTTCCTTCTTTTTTAATAAGAAGAAGCGCGCTCCACATTGCCAGTGCGAGCACCCAGATATATCCGCACAAAACCAGTGACGACAGAGCTGTATAAATAAAGACATAGACAAAGCACGCCGCACTATGCTCCTTACGATACAGGCCATAAAAACTCAAGAATAGCAGTGGTATTCCGTACTGTGACAAACCATACACCGGAAGAAGTGCATAAAAAAGCCCCGCCGCAAGGCACAGAACCTTATTTCCGGTCAGTTTGTCCGCCACAAGAAACATACCTATATAAGCAACCATCTGTCCGACAGCCTGCATCATTATCAGTGCTGCAAAGGGAGGCAATACGCAAAACAAAAGTACCGCAAAAGGGGCCGGTGAAATCAACGCTGTTTTCGAAGCACCATTCATAAATTCCGGCAGAATGTCCTCGCCGCTGAACAGATACTTTGCCTGATAAATATAAGTCAGCAAATCGCCGTCAAGCTGGTCATGATATGTGATAATAGCATTCTCACCCAACCACAAATATGGCAGATGCAAAATTGCAAGAATTACTAAACCGAAGAAAAAAAAATATTTTTTTGAATTTTTTTGAAAAGCTCTTTCCATTTGTAGCTCCCATTATGCCATTTTTTGTTGTATTTACGCCAAAAAAGCTTGTTTTTATTCGCTGAACATGCTATAATGTAGGTATAAAAATAGGTGTATTATACACATGTGGAACGGACTCCCGTGTCAGCTTGATTATATCACAGCCTGTCACCATATTTCAAGGAAGAAAGGAGGCGTGGCAATGAGTGCTGTAATGAACACTATCTATAACAACTATTTATCTACATACGCACCGAAAAGTCTGACTCGGTACGACACTCACAAAAAGAGTGAACTTCGTAGCGTATACAACTCCATTGTCCAAATGAATAAAGAGTCTCCGTGGTATCTTCCCACTACGAATAAGACGACCCAACAATATGCTGTCGATATCAAAGAGAATGCCCGGGATTTACATAATACAATTGCTCAGCTCGGTGGTTTGGAAGACAGCGGTATCCTGACCAAGAGACGTGCTTCCTCCTCCAATGAGAATATTGCCACCGCTACCTACGTTGGCCCGGAAAATACTGACGATGTTGTTCCACAATTTTCTCTGGAGGTTCAAAAGCTAGCTTCCGGGCAAGAAAATATGGGTCTGTTCTTGGCTGATGAAAAAGCAAATTTGCCGGAGGATACCTACTCATTTGACGTTGGCATCAATGGCATGAATTATGAATTCCAGTTTTCCATTGGCGAGGCGGAAACTAATCGTGATGTCCAGGAACGTTTGGTTCGATTGATTAACAATGCTAACATCGGGCTCAAAGCTTCTCTTTTAGAGGAAGATTCCCATACATCCTTACGTCTCTCTTCTGAATCCTCCGGTCTTTCGGATGGAGAAGATTTGATTTTCAGCGTATCAGACGACCGCACCAGCAAGCGTTCCGGTGCCGTAGAGTATTTTGGTTTGGATTATGTAAGCAAAACACCTTCCAACGCAGAATTTCTGATTAATGGTGAGGAAGGATTCTCCAATACCAATCGCTTTACAGTTGGCAAGATGTTTGAAGTAGAGCTTCAGGGTATCAGCCCCGATGGGGAACCTGCCGAAATCGGTTTAAAACCGGATTTGGAATCTCTGACCGATAACATAAAGCAGTTAATCGGAGGATACAACTCCTTTGTAAAAGCCGCCTCCGCTTATCTGGATTCGCAATCCAGGAGTCATCGGTTAGTTCAGGAAATGAAAGGTATTGCCTCTCTGTATGAGCAATCCTTCTCCGCCATGGGCTTCCATATACAGGATGATGGGACTATGGATGTAGATGCCGCACAGCTATCTAATGCAGCAGCTGGTTCCGAAGATTTATCAGAAACTTTTGGTTATGTCAAAGATTTTTCAAATATGCTGTTGCGCAAGAGCAACCAGGTATCCTTAAATCCAATGAACTACGTGGACAAGGTTGTGGTTGCCTATAAGAATCCGGGACACAACTTCGTAAGTCCATATACATCGAGTGCCTATACTGGCATGATGTTCAATAGCTACTGTTAAATGAAAAAAGAGTATTCGAAGTGGTCGAAGCGACCTCACCGAATACTCTTTTTTTATTCATTCATTATTTTGTCTTTTTCTTCGCTTTATATTTATCAATCTGAACAAAATCATCCATCAATTCCAGGATTCTGTCGCGACCGGTCTGATTCAGTCTTACGTAATATTGCATAACTCGATTCTCCAGAAGCTGTTCACCAAGAGTAGTGTCTCTCTCCAGGGAAGAGAAGTCAACCGGATTCAAGCTGAGCTTATCACACATCTTAATCACTGTTCCATATGCCATGCCCTCAATTCCTCTCTCAAGAGCGGTAACCAAGGTGCTGTAAGGAATTCCCATTTCCATTGCGAACTGACGCACACTGCGGTATTGTCTCAATATTTCTTTTTTCAAAATTTCTGCTTTCGTCATTTCCTAACCTCTTTTCTACACCATCTAAACACACATCTCACACCCGACAGTGCAAAGGTGTAAAGACTAATGCTCCAAACCCATACAGATAATATACGATATTCCGTATGTTTTATCAAGTGTTATTTTTAGGAAATGTGCTTGGCAAAATATTTTCCGGTCTGACACAAAAGATTTAATACCGCCGGATGAAGTTCCACCGGAAATCCCTCCATACAACGCGCTGTTTCAAAGCTCAGAACACCTTGATATTGTATCTCTTTTAAGCCTTTTAAGAACCCTTCCCAGTCCGTACTGCTTCCACTCCAGCTGCGCGCGAAAGTATATGGCATCGTGTGCAAATCACTGATTCCGTCATTATCATGAATATGTAAGATTTTCAATCGGTTTCCAGGTGTCAACAGCGCCTGATACATATTTTTCCCGAGAAGATTGGCATGTCCGACATCAAAGCAGAATCCAAACACTTCCTCACCGGCATATTCGTTCAGTTCATCAATCAGTTCCGATGCCTCCCGAAAATCAGAACCGAATCCCTCCATCATATGGTAGTTTTTTTCCAGAAACAGATTCTCAAGGCAGATAACCAGACCACATTTCCTTGCAGTCGGGATCAATTCCTTGTAGACAGCCACATTTGCATCATGTTCTTCCTGTTTGCTGCAATGGTACGCCATAGTCACCGGGTGCACCACAATATATTTTCCACCCATACACGCACAGATTTCCATGGAATTTACGATGATATTAAACATCCTCTCACTCAAATCTTCTCTACCCTCCACAAACATCGGAAAAGGTGCGTGCATTTGTTCAAATAGAATTCCATGTCTCTTTGCTGCATCAAAATGCGGTTCAAAAGTCTTCCACGCTTCCTCCAGGGGAAGCTCCAGCACGGTATCAATCCTGTCACCATAGACATCATTCACCGGAAGATACTCATCAAACCCAAAATCTACGCAGTCAAAACCTGCATCCTTAATCATCTTATATTTCTCATCCAGCTCCTTCGCTGTCGCATAGCGAAATCTCAATCCCATACTATGTACACCGATTTTGTTCATCTCTTTTTTCTCCTCTTATTTCACCTGTAGACCTCGCACTTCCTCTTCCGTCAGTCCGGTCTTTATGGCAATGGTCGCTACATCTAAAACATCCAGAAGCTTTTGAGCGATTTCCAGAGCTTTTTTATGTGCTCCTAATCTTTCTCCACGTTTCTCTCCGCGTTTCTCTCCTATCTTCTCTCCTTTTTGAATTCCGCGTCTTTCATATTTATCCAACAGTTCACACATACTGACGTCCTCCTTTTCTTCCTGAGTCAGTAATTCACTCAACTCTTCGTATCTTTTATCTCCCGAAAGGGCTTTTAGCATTCCAAGCAATGCATCCACATGCACGATTCTCTGTTTCGTAGGTCTGTACGCACTTCCTTCCGCCAGATAATCTACCACAATTCGCATATCACTGGTAAATCGCTGCCGTGTCTCCATAGGAAGATGTGCCATCTCAAATATATGAAGCTTACTGTCCGCAACATATTTGGATGCTTTCCTATTGCTCTCTTGCAACAATCTGTGCAGAGTATGAGGTGCTTGCCATCTTCCTTTTTTCCAATACAAC
>JAILPF010000398.1 GCA_024699575.1 Acetatifactor sp.
GAATCTGGTACGATTTTACCGGTGGCTGGTTTGACGCAGGAGATTATGGAAAGTACGGAGGAAATCAATGGGTGCAGGCTAATATAGCGATTACCTATATTAGAAATGTAGACTATTCCGGAATAGACTTTGATAATGACAATAATGGAATTCCAGATCTTTTGGATGAGGCAAAATATGGATGTGAGTATTTGATCAAATTTGCAAATCAGACAGGTGGAGCAGTTTACAGCATCAAAAACTATACCTCATTCCAGCATCCGGAGAATGCGACCGACAACACTCCGGGTACGGCAGATGACCCCTTCTTTATTTTAAATACCGGCACCCAGACATCTGAGGTGCAGGTGGGCGGCTCCGCAAAGGCAGCGGCTTCCTTGGCGGCAACATCAAGAGCAATCCGGCTGGCACTGACTGAGAACAGGATTGTAGCGGATCAGGTCGCGCAAATGCAGACCTTTGCAGACAACTGCGAGGCGGCAGCGTTGACCTGTTACACCTATACCTGTGAGCATCTAAATGGTACAGAGGGCTCGTATGCCTGCATGGGTGGATTGGATAATCCTCTTTTGCTGGCAGAAGTTGAGCTTTTTTATCTGACAGGCAATGACTTCTACAAAACCCAGGCGCAGGAACGAATCGGGGGACTTACAACCTCGGATATCCGTTGTACGAATTATTGGGATCTGCGGCCATTAGCCATGGCGGAATTGTATCCAGTAGCAGATGGGGCGGTACAGGAAAAGATCCACAGCCTGTTAAAATTTGAAATGGACTATTTCCTTTCGTCTGTAGGGGACACCCCCTTCGGTGTTCTGGATGAATTCGGTAATTTCGGAGTGAATGAATCTTTGGCATCCTATCTGGGAGATGCACTCCGTTACTACGAATTGTTTGGGGATGCATCCGTGCTGCAAGCGGTGGAAAAAGGAATGTACTGGTGTATGGGTAACAATCCGTGGAACATCAGCTTTGTATCCGGTGTTGGAACCAACCATGTCAGATACTTACATACCCGATTCGATGAAGAGGTGAAAAATATTGCAAATCAGGGAATAATCATCCCGGGGGCGCTGGTGGCAGGCCCTAACATGAAGGACCCGATGAATAAAAACAGTGAAGCTCCCTGGTATGAGGATCGTGCCTTTTATTATGACGATACGAACCAGTGGCGATATAATGAGTTCAGTGTCAGCATTGAGACCGGTTTTTTCTATTCCATGTTTGGACTTGCGCGTATAAGCGGCGCAACGGCATGGACGGTGAGCGGTGGGGATATTCCGGAAATCGAAGTGACATCTCCGAAGATGGGGGATGTTGTCACCGGAGAGGTTACTGTCTTTGCGAAACCGGAATCGGAGTTTACAACGATGAATTACAGCTTTGCCCGAGTGTTTGGCGAGTCCTTTGGCATGACAGAGAACAACGGAATTTATCAGGCGACCTGCGATATGTCCTCTGAGGCGGATTACGCGACCAAGAAGATCTATGTGCGGGGAACGCAAAGTGATGGGACTTACAACTATTCTGCCACACATATTATGGTGAGCCCGGATCTTCCGGATCCTTCCCATCCTTTGTTATATGATGGCTTTGGAGATGACGGTACCTGGGGAACTGCCAAGCTTGGCTGGGCAAACTGGTACAATCAAAACGGCGGAAGCGGCACCTATACAAAGACAGTGGCAGACGATCGAACAGTCGGCAAATTTACGCAGAATGCAACAGCGGTAAAATCCTACGCTAAATTTGAACCCTGGCATGATACGGTGGATTTAAGCGGATATCGATATATCAACGTGACCGCCAAAAATCCGGGGTATGAGAATTGCAGGATCAAATTTGAGGTAAATGACGGTAAGAAGACATATCAGCTGTCGGGAGGATACTTGAATGTACCGACGGACTGGACCACTTATACCTTCGATTTGAATGCCTTTCCAAATATTACGGACAGAAGCAAAATCCACATCAATATCTGGCTGAACCAGACCGTGACCGGATACGGGGAAATGCTGGTGGATGAGATTTATGCCTCTAACAATACGGAAGGAACAGCGCCGGTTTTAGATGCACTTTCTGTCAACCACAATACCGGAACCGAGGACACAGATTTCCTGTTTTCTGCAAGATATACGGATGTGGACAATCAAAAGCCCTATGCGATCCAGGTTGTAATCGATGGTGTGGTGAGAGATATGGAAGAAGTGGACAGCACAGATACGGATTATGCAAATGGTAAAGAATATGTATTCCAAACAAAGCTGCCGGCGGGAAGCCATTCTTATTACTTCCGTGCAACGGACACCACCAGTGAGATGGTGCATACATCTTTACAGAATGGACCTGTGGTGAGTGTAAACGGGTTTAGTTATGAGGCAGAAGGGTTGAAGCATAGTGCAATCTCCGGCGGAGACACCAGAGTTCCTGTGATGGATTCTCAAGCCGGTGGAGCGGTGCTGGATAAGTTTAACAACAATTCCGCAAATGATTACCTGGAATATGCGGTCTATTTCCCGCAGGCAGGAAGCTATGATTTGCAACTGAAGCTCAGAACCGGCGGAGACAGTGGAATCTGTGCGGTTTGGGTGAACGGAAACGATTCGGGAACAACCTTTGATGCCTATCAGGCATCTCCCGGCCATGTGGTCTACGATGTAGGCGTGATCAATGTGACAGAAGCCGGATATTGTCCGGTGCGGGTAATTATGATCGATAAAAATCCCGCAAGTAAGGGATATAAACTGTTTGTAGATGCGATTGTGGCA
>JAILPF010000413.1 GCA_024699575.1 Acetatifactor sp.
GTTCATTTCATAATCCGTCCTGTCCTTCAGACACTTGGCAAGAGTCCTTCCCTTGTTCATGTGTAATGAAATAAGTCTTGTAGCTGCCATAATATTTTCCCCCACAAAAATAAGTGCAGCTCCGAAGAGTTGCACTTAAATTGATAAAATAATCTACCAAATATGAACCGTTTTTAAATGTAAAAAGAAACCTCTTTCCATACTGGCATTTTCAGAACGTTCTTTCAAACTTTCCATAGGCCTCTACCAAAATCGCACATACAGCTCTTAACCCCATAGATTCTGCATTTATACAGACATCATAACTGGAAGCAACACCCCAATTTTTACCGGTATGGTATTCGTAATACTCTTTTCTGCGTTTTTCTTCCCTTTTCATAAGAGCCGCTGCTTTCTTTTCTGTCAGCCCTTCCCGCTCCATGATACGTTTTAATCTGTACTCATAAGATGCCGAAATAAAAATATTGGCCACCTGATGATCAGAATCCTCCAGAATTTCTTTTGCACATCGATCTAAAATAATACAGTCGCCTTCATCCGCAACCCTGTGAATCATATCTTTCTCCAATTCAAAAGAAATTTCCTTTGCTGACATTCCTTCAAACCTGTTAATAATTTCGGAACCATAAAAATAGACCTTGCTGTTTTTATAATCATCTGCAACATCCGCAAACCCTTCTGGAAATCCTTGACGGACTAATTCTTTTTCAACAATCTTTCTATCATAATATGGGATTTCCAAAATACTGCACAGCGCTTCTACTACATCATGCCCTCCACTCCCATATTCTCTGCTTATACTAAACACTTTGCTCATAGCTTCCTCCTATCCCATAATAATTGGAACTGTCCCGCTTTTCTGTTCCATCACGCCGCTTCTTTTTTCGATTGCATAACCATTAATAGACGCTTTTCCCCTATGATTCTCCATACAGCGTATTTTGTGTACGTTTTCCTCATTTGCCATAGAAACAGCGTGGGTTGTAATCAAAAACTGTGACTGCTCTGACAAATCCCCTAATAATCTCAGCAAATCTCCCTGTGCCACTTCATGGAGATTTTGTCCCGGTTCATCTAGCAAAAAGCAAAAATTTTTGCTTTTGTCATTTTCTACAGCCAAAAACCATATCAGGAAAGAGAAAAACCAGCGAAAACCTTTGCTTCTCTTATCAATGGGAATCGAAAGCATATTTACCGTATCATGAATTCTTATTTCCAGCCACAGCTCTTTTTCTTCTGTCAATTGGACTTCATGTTTTCGAAGCAACCCGAAAAGCCCCCTTTTTTTATGAGGTACCGTTATCGCATTTTTTTCTTTCTTCTCTTCCTGAATTATCATTTCAACACGTAAACCAGGATTTGTTGTCCAATAATTTTGAAGATATTTGGTGAGCTTCGCATTTGCCAGTTCAATTTCCACTTTCTGATCTTCCCAGCTGTTACCTGTCATGAATTTCTCCAAATCCATATCAGCCAACAAAAGCAGCGCCTTTGCCGTTTTCTCCCCGCTATTTAGATCTTTTTCAGCAATAAGACGGTTAATGGAAATTCTGGAAGGCATCATAAAATACTCATCATAATAAACAAATTGTGGAATAGACGGCATCAAAAAAGTCCGAAATACATATTCTGTCAGCGGATTATCCCAATTCAGTTTATTTGCAAAATATTTTTTTATATTTTCAAGCGCTTTTTTCTCTTCCTGTGTACATTTTCCGCTCTGCTGTTGATAAAACCTGTTATATTCGTCCAGATTATAAATTTGGCTCAGATTTTTTATAAACCTTTGAATACTGCCATCCACTTTACTGGCATACATCTTCCAAAACGATTCCGGCTCATACACAAAATCATTTCCAGTAATCTTGTGCTGGCCCTTGTAATTCGTTGTCCGCTCAAACGTAATGCCTTGTGGATCGAGCAGCATCTCCCGTCCTATCATCTCAGTCATCTGCTTAGATACCTCATACTGAACACTGACTGCAATCGGAATTTCCTCCTGCTGTTCCATCTCTTTCTTACAAACTTTAGGATAATCATATTCCGGCCTGTAGAAAAACTCGCTATCATTTTTATCAAAATAATTACTTTTTGCCATAGCCTCCAGGACACTGGTCTTACCAACTTCATTCCTGCCAGTCAGGATAGTAATATCCTTTTCCAGCTTCATTTCCACCTTATCCGTTATACATTTATATGGATATATCTTAACTTGTTTTATTCGTATCATATATGTCACCTTCTATTCAAACAAAGATATCAGTTTGTTTTTAAAAGTCTTCCATTTGCTTTCCTTGTTTTCCACAATTTCCGGAGTCGAAGGCTCTGGAATTTTTATTCCTTCTGTTGACATCAGAAACATTACCTGGTTTACGGTTTTATTTGCAGAAGATGTAAATGATGGAACTATTACAGGCTCCATTTCCCCACTGCCCTCCTCTTTTGGCCTTTCATATACCTGCTGTACACCGTTCATGGTAATGCTGTCCAATTCAAAATTCTCTACCTCTGCCGTTATTTTAAAATTGCCATCACTTCCTGGCGATACAACAAAAGTAACCTGTTCATTTTTCCCCGCATCACTGATAACGCCGCCTTCACAAATGGTATTATCAAAAACTTCTGTGTCCATCGGAACTGATATCTGCAGCATATAATTATTATAGTATTCATCGTGGCTTGCCTGCGGATTCTCTTTCACTCGGATATGCATCTCGAAATCCCCGCTCTGTCCTGCCAGTTCTTCCGAAGTCATTTCCTCATCGTCAAGGTAATAATCAATATCAATCAGCCAGGGTAATTCCACATCGCTCATATCTCCCTGATAGTAGAATTTACCCTCTTCCGAATAAAAATTATGTTCCTCTTTATCGCTCTCAATTTCGTCTAAATTAGTCAGGTTTACAACTTTATCATAATCGCCGTAATCTATGATATCGCCTTCCTTTGTTACATGAAAGATATTTACCACATGAGTGCCTGACACTTTTCCTTCACTGTCTAACGCTACATACACATTTTCATTTTTTGTGTAATCCCCATCTGAGGCGGCAGATACCGTTGTCCCCATAGATAAAATCATCATACTGCCCAGTGTAACCGCCATTGTTTTTTTCCATGTCCTGTTTTTCATGATTGAATTACCTCCCTAATTATAATATTTTTCCAAATCATCATTTCCGCCTGCCGTATCCTCAATAAGGCTAAGTGTTTCTGTTCTTACAGTTAATAAGCTGTTTTTAATCGTATCCTGCTCAGCAATCACCTGGACCGGCTCTATTGTTTCCTTATAAAAATTCGTATGCAGAGTAGTATACGGGATAATCCGATCCAATATTGCCAGTATAGCCGGCAAGCAAATGTTTACTAATACCAGGGGAATCAGAGCGCCTCGTCCGATCAAAATTCCAAGACTCTGTACCAATCCGTTAGAAGATACAATCGCCAGAGAAAAACCAGTCACAGCAAGAATAACAGCTGATACCATAATAGCCGGCATAGTTTTCTGCATGGTGTTTTCCAAAGCCGGACGCAGTTTCATGAATTTCCTGTTCTCTAAATAAGTATTTGTCAACAATATAGCATAATCTATAGTCGCCCCCATTTGAACCGTACTAACCACCAGGTATCCAATATACGCAAGTGCGGTATCTGTAAAGAACGGCACAGCCATATTAATCCAAATCGCCATCTTTATAATAAAAATAAGTGCAATAGGAAGCAGCCATGATTTCAGTGTAAATAACAGCACCAAGTAAATCGCCACAATCGTAAGCAGATTAACCAGATTATTATCTTTAGTAACAGTATCTTTCATATCATATAGATTCGCACTCTGCCCACAGGTCAGCACCTTGTCACCATAATACCTGGCCGCAGTATTTCTGATGTCCTCAACTAATGCAAAAGCTTCTTCTCCCTCATCAGGCAGATTCGAGTATACGATTATCTGTGCATAATTTTCTGAATAAAAATTATCTGTTACCTCTTTTGACAAATATTGCGGTGGAATAGTAACCCCAACTTCTGTGGCATAAGAAATCACGTCTGTTACATGGTTCATATCTTCAAGTTCTTCCGCCAGAATCATTTCTTTTGCAGGTTCACCCTTTGGAACCAATACCACCATTGTATTAGTCTCACCAAAAGTTTCATCAATGAGACGAGCTGAAGGTGTATTGCCTACCGCATCTCCTGAGCCATATGTATAAGCATTTTTCCCTTGGGCAAGGAAACATATCATCGCTACCACGCATACAACTGCAAATACCGGAAACTTCATTTTTACCACTGCTTTCCCAGGCTTCTGGAAACTTGGCATAAAACTTCGATGGGTGGCCTTATCAATCCATTTGTTAAGCATCATGATTGCCGCCGGAAGCAATGTCAAAGATGCTATCAGGCTTAATAACACACCTTTTACCAGGCTGATTCCCATATCCGGTCCTATTTTGAAATCCATAGTAATCATAGTTAAAAATGCAAGCAAAGTTGTAAGCGCACTCGCCAAAATGGAAGTGGCAGAACCCTTTATTGCTCTCTTCATCGCCTGGAAATCATTTTTAGCTGTTTTTCTATGTTCTTTGTAGCTTTCCGATAAAAATACTGCATAGTCCAGCGATACTGCCAATTGCAGCATCGGCGCTACTGCCAAAGTCACATATGAAATTTCACCTCTGAATAATTCGCTTCCCAAGTTAATCAATACTGCTGCACCTATTACCAGCAGATAGATAAACGGCTCAATCCAGCTTGATGTAGACAAAATCAAGATTAAAATAATCAGCGGTCCCAAAATACAAACAGCCCTAACCGCTTCTTTCATAGCTAATTCCTGGGAATCAGCCTGCTCCACTGCATTTCCTGCCAGAATAGCATCCTCGCCAATTACACTTTTTATTTCTTTTATGCCATCACGTTCCTGCCCGTCTTTCAATGCAATAGAAAACCGGGCAGCCCCGTCTTTGTAGTAATCTGCTATATTATCTAAGTTCTGTGTCTCAATTGGAACTTTTATATCTGCCACATCATCTAACCATGTAACTTCTTCCACAGTTTCCAGTTCTTCCAATTTTTCTTTCAGATCTACAGCTTCCATGATGGATACATTTTCTACCATCAGGTCACAATTGGGCAATGCACGGTCAAATTCTTCTGTCATGGTATCCAGTGCGATGGTGGAATTGGCATTGTCCGGCAGATAATCTGTCATATTGTAATTAATTTTTACTTTAAAAAACGCTGCAGTAAACACAACAGTGAGGACTAAAAATACTGTAACAATCCATTTTTTATACTGCAGAATTTTTTCTATTATTGCGTCCATTCGTTTAAAACCTCCTTTAATTTGTTATGCTTTCCTAAAAGCCCGATTGTTCATCTTTGTGTCTGGATATTCCTTTATTTCATAATGCACCTCTTTTCTATTTGACATTTTTGCTAATCTAGGCAAAAATAATATCAACATTATGTTGCTTTTGCAATGGACAGTTTGTTTCAAATCGTTGTGATTTCAACATAACACTTAGTTTCTGTTGTAAATAAAACATAGAATCAGAAAGATGAGGGAAAAATATGCTTCATACAACTGGAAAAGAAAATCAAAGAGTACGGTTAACAAAAACATTATTTAAAACTGCCTTAATACAATTACTTTCCGAAAAAAAAATACACGAAATCACAATTCAGGAATTATGTCAAAAAGCAGAGTTAAATCGAACAACCTTTTATAAACATTATCAAAATATACGAGATCTTTTAGATGAAATTGAAAATGAAACTTTAGAGCGAAGCACACTTTGCTTAGAACAAACCAAGATAGAAAAAGAGGCATCTGTTACGACACCCCTTTTCCACTATTTATGCTATATCAGAGATAATTCGGATACTTATCGCCTGCTTCTGAATCCATCCAATGATTTTAATAGGAAACTTCTTGCTCCTGCTACAGATTTTCTCAAAAAACAATCAGAGACACTTTCTCAATTAACTGAATTAACTGAAACTTCTTTGACATATTACCAGGAATATATTTTATCCGGCAGCGTTGCATTGATCCGAAACTGGTTATTTAATGGAACTATTGAATCTCCTGAACTGATCGCATCCATGATATATGAAATTGCTGTAAAATTATTAAAATAAACATAAGAGATTTTTATACTGGAATATAAGTTCTCCAACATTATACCATCAAACAGAATCAGAAAAGCGGCCACAAGAAAAGTTATAAACCTTTCCCATGGCCGCAAAACCTAAGCTATATTCCCTAATCTTTCGAGTATTCCTCTGACCGCTTCCCAGATTT
>JAILPF010000435.1 GCA_024699575.1 Acetatifactor sp.
TTCAAGAATTAACTCCAAAATGCCACCCCCCTTAATAACGAATATCAAGATTAACCTTTAGATTCTTTTCTGAATCTCGAAGTATCTTAACATTTGTTTTGAGGTTTTCCATATTTATATAATTAAAGCTATATCCGAACACTACTATATTTTGTGGGTTAAACTTACCTTCTTGATTATACTTATCCACAAGTGCTTTAATCGCATCTTCACCCATTTCTGGATTAATTAAATATAGGTGATTTTCACACCAATAAGCTATATAGCCTGCCAATTCCACACGTTGAACATTGTTAGTAAACTTATATCCATCATGGATTAGCCACGTTGTAAGAATTGTATTTGCCCCAAAAGTATCATATACCGTAGTATCCGTCACAAAAGTGTCAGTATCAAATTTTTCCATCTTATCTAACACATTACTTTGAACATCTTTTAAAGTATAATGCTTAAATCCCAAGTCGGCGCTAGTATCTGGATATGTTTCTTTAACCAGCTTAGAGGCTCTTATTATGCGTTCTTTACCAATTTCATCAATTGTTTTATACCCTTCTTTATATGCTGTTGATGTTTCATCACATTCTTCAGGTAATTGAACAAGAATATACTTTACCTTCGAATTATTCTCCGCATTTAATTTCATTACAGAATGCGCTGTAGTTGCAGACCCCGCAAAAAAATCCAGTATATAACAGTCATTTTCTTCATCGTCATATGTTCCTACTGTCAAGAAGGCTTTTATTAGCTCTGTTGGCTTTGGAAAAGAAAACAGTTTTGCATGGAATAAGTCATCAATTTCTGCTGTGCCTCGTCTGCTAGACATACTAGTGTCCATTAAAAGCGAACGAATCGTTTTCTTTGTTAATCTGGATTTTTGAACAATCCTATATTCGGAACTATCATTCAAGAATCCAACAATCTCGCCATTAAGGTTCTCAGAAGCTAAATCCTTTCCCCATCGCCATACATGATATATTCCTTCCCTTCTAGTTTTCGGAGGATATACTTCTATCCATCCCTTTTTCTTTTCAAGTCCAATTTCTAAAAAATCATTATCTAACTTCTTGTCAGGGTTGACATAAAAAGGATAAAAGAGATTCGGTCTTGTCATAGGGTTAAATTTAATATTTCCGTTATATAATGGATAAATATTAAAACCACCATTCTCATCTTCATATTTAAAGGTTTTTTCATCATCTGGCAGTTGTGAAGTTATACATTCGAGATGATTTCTTGAGTACATAAGTGCGTACTCATGCATTTTCGCCACATGCCCGTAATCTATTGCGCTTGGCGAAGCATTAATAATGAACATTCCCTGAAAATTTTCCTCACCGAAAACATCATCACATATTAATTTCATATTTGCCTGTTCATAGTCATCAATCGAAATGAATATCAGTCCATCTTGACTCAACAAATCCCTAGCCATCTGTAGCCTTGGATATACAAGCATAAGCCATGCAGAATGAGCCGCACTACCTCTTTTAGTTAAATCAAGAACGCGTTCTGCTTGTTCTTCTGTGATGCTCAGTTTTTTCATCAGTTCTTCAACCGTGAAATTGAAATTGTCTTTATAAGTAAACCCATCATTTCCTGTATTATATGGCGGATCAATATATATACATTTTATTTCTCCAGCATACGATTTTAGCAAATGCTTTAACCCATCTAAGTTATCACCACTTATATATACATTTTGGCTAGTCTTGTTTTCTGGCTTAGAGTTATGTTCTTCATCTGGAACTATAACAGTTTCCGTTTCAAGAGCTGCTAGCATTTTGGCATAGCTTTTTCCTAAAAACTTAAGTTCATAGCCCTCATGACTAATACTTACCTTATCTTTCAAAAACTCTTTAAATCTTTCTAAATCAAAAGAGCCATCAGCCTTGAAACAAGAAGGAAAATTCTCTTTAAGCACTTCTATTTCTTTGATGTTAGGTCGAATCCCCTCATTTGACTCAATGATATCTCTTATCATTTTGTTCCCTCCAGTTTTTTCAGAATTCTTTGTTTCTCTTTGTAGTCATCCATATATGCCATTAGTGCTCGCTCCACAGCAAATGTCTTACTCTGCCCTGATTCTTCGCTAAACTCCTCAAGACGTTCGTAAATGGCTGTTTCTATGCGTACATTTAGATACGTACCATCTTTTTTTTGTCTTGCCATTATTATCCTCCTATGTCAAATCAGTAGTAACAACTATATTTTACTTTAATTTACTACTTGATTCAACAAGAATTGTTATGACACAAAAAAGGGGCTCCTTTCGGAAACCCTTTGAACGTGTTCTCTTATTTGGTCGTAAATTGGTCGTAAATTTCGACCATGCCTATCTGTAATCGTTGATTTTACGCCATTTCTTACTGAATAGATTTAAGCGTTGGGAACAACAACACATCCCTAATCGCAGGGCTGTTAGTGAGCAGCATTGCAAGTCTGTCCAGACCGTAGCCGATACCACCGGTGGGTGCCATACCGATTTCCAATGCGTTCAAGAAGTCTTCGTCGGTGTGGTTGGCCTCCTCATCGCCTGCGTCTGCAAGGGCGTCCTGTGCCTTGAAACGCTCTCTCTGGTCGATGGGGTCGTTGAGCTCGGAGTATGCGTTACACATTTCCCATCCGTTGATAAACAACTCGAATCTCTCCACATAGTCCGGCTTGTCCGGCTTACGCTTTGTAAGAGGAGAAATCTCCACGGGATGATCCATTACAAAGGTAGGCTGAAGCAGTTTATCCTCGCAGAACTCTTCGAAGAAGAGGTTCAGGATGTCACCCTTCTTGTGATGGTCTTCGAATTCTACATGTTTCTCTTTTGCAATCGCCTTTGCTTCCTCGTCGGAAGAAATAGCATCAAAGTCAACGCCTGCATACTTCTTGACAGCGTCGATCATAGTGATTCTCTCAAAAGGCTTGCCGAAGTCAAGCTCTACGTCACCATACATAAACTTAGTGGTGCCAAGCACTTCCTGCGCAACGGTGCGGAACATATTCTCGGTCAGATCCATCATGCCGTAGTAATCGGTGTATGCCTGATAGAGCTCCATCAGCGTGAACTCAGGGTTATGTCTGGTATCCAGACCCTCATTACGGAATACACGTCCGATCTCATAAACGCGCTCAAGGCCGCCTACGATCAGTCTCTTTAAGTAAAGCTCCAGAGAAATTCTAAGTCTCAAATCCTCGTCCAATGCATTGAAGTGAGTCTCAAAAGGTCTTGCAGCGGCGCCACCTGCGTTAGCCACAAGCATAGGAGTCTCCACTTCCATAAAGTTCTGTGTATCCAGGAATCTACGGATAGCATTAATCATCTTGGAACGCTTGATGAATGTGTCCTTGGACTCTGCGTTCATGATGAGGTCCACATATCTCTGTCTGTATCTGGTGTCTGTATCGGTCAGGCCGTGGAACTTCTCAGGAAGAATCTGTAAGCTCTTGGAAAGAAGAGTCATGGAAGCCGCATGGATGGATACTTCACCTGTCTTGGTTCTGAAAAGGAATCCCTTCACACCGTAGATGTCACCGATATCGGATTTCTTGAAATCTACATATTCCTCCTCACCGATTGCATCGCGGGCAACATATACCTGAATGTTTCCTTTCAAGTCCTGAATGTTACAGAAGGAAGCTTTACCCATTACACGCTTGAACATCATACGTCCGGCAATGGATACCTCAATGGGAGAAGCATCCATAATCTCTCTTCTCTCATTGTAATCGTTATTAATTACTTCCCTTGCTGCTGCTTCATCAAGACCGTCTGTCACAGGTGCTTTTCTATCTCCCAGAAGCTCTTTCTCATGCGCATCATAAAGGTTCTTACAGTCATCTGTGTGATGCGTCTGATCGTATTTTGTTATCTGGAACGGGTCTTTGCCTGCTTCCTGCAAAGCAGCCAGTTTCTCACGTCTTACCTTCAAAAGCTGATTGATATCCTGTTCCTTAACCTGTGTGTTCTGTGCTTCTGCCACGTTCATCTCTCCCTATCTATCGTTAAAAATTGATTAGTTACTTCTTTCAATGTTCAAAATCTTGTATGAAAAAGTACCTGCGGGGGTCTCAACCTCTACAGTGTCGCCGACCTTACGGCCAATCAAAGCTTTTCCTACAGGACTCTCGTTGGAAATCTTACCCTTTAAGCTGTTCGCCTCGGTAGAACCGACGATTTTATAATCTAACTCTTCACTGAATTCGATGTCAAGAATCTTTACACGGCAACCGATGTTGATGGTGTCAAGGTCTACCTCATCCTCAACGACAACTTCTGCGTTCTTCAGAATTTTCTCAAGTTCTTCGATTCTTGCCTCGATATCGCGCTGTTCGTCCTTTGCTGCATCATACTCTGCGTTCTCGGAAAGGTCTCCCTGCTCTCTTGCCTCTTTGATTTTCTGAGCAACTTCCTGACGTTTTACGACTTTCAATTCATGTAATTCGTCCTCATATTTTCTGAGGCCTTCGTAGGTTAAAATGTTCTTTTTTTCCTGCATACATTTGCACCTTCCTGTTCTTTATTGTAATAATCCAAAATAATATACCTGATTAACTTCCGTATTATACCTATTTTTCGCTATAGTGTCAAGATTTCAGGCTGTTTTTCTTGGCTTCCATCCACATTCTTGCGGAAAAGTAGGTGACATTTCCACCGCTTTTTAGAATTCTTCGTTGTTTATCCGGTGTAGAGTCCATGTCAAGCCACACACTTCCGGGCGGGAGATTCCCGCCGTTCATCCTCGGTTCACCTGAAAAATCAAGCACATTCACGGGTTCCTGCTCTCTCGTCCGTATACTCTCCGGACGCATCCGCATCCAGTCCGTCCCTTCCGGCAACACCCGAA
>JAILPF010000450.1 GCA_024699575.1 Acetatifactor sp.
GGCACCTGTAAAACTCATCAACTCGTTAAAATCACAGTTGTCCAAGGAAGTAAGAACTACATATAGAACACACGTTGAGAAATACCTCTGGGGGGATTCTCCCTTCTGGAGTGCAAGTTACTTTTGTGCCACTACCGGAAGCGTTTCACTTGAAACTGTTAAGAAATACATTGAAGATCAGCGAACAGAAGAACACAAGCGCAAATATATTAAGTCCGGAAAATACAAAAAGAAAAACTAGTGCGATTCATCCCGCAACCGACTTCATCGGAAGGGGTTTTCTCGCACGTTGTTTATAATGCCGAAATAATCCAGGTACGCTTTAAATCTATCCTGGCAAGTCAGGATGGTGTCTATCAGATAACCTTTTTCATTGTTCCATTCTTTTAGTCCTCTGTAATAGAAGTCTTTCAGGTCATCTTCTACGATGAATGGCGTAATGCCATTTCTAAGACATTCCTTGAACATGATAAGCCTGCCTACACGACCGTTTCCGTCTTGGAATGGATGAATTCTTTCAAATTTGCAATGAAAATCAATAATATCGTCCAGTGATTTCTCTTTTGACATGTTGTAGGACTTAAGTAACTTCTTAATTTCGGTGGCAACCTTATTTGGATGAGTTGTTTCCATTCCGCCGACTTCATTTTCAAGGCGCTTGTACTCTCCTGTTGCAAACCATGGTTTTCTGCTGTCCGAGGTTCCGGATTTGAGCACATAGTGCATCTGTTTGATAAAGGCCTCACTCAGAGTGTAATTTGCCTGATCAATGGCAAGATCTATGCATCTGAAGTGATTTACTGTCTCCACGATGTCATCGACATTAACCTTTCCATCTTCAATCCCTATTGTATTAGTCTCGAAAATATACCTTGTCTGGTCATGAGTGAGCCGGCAGCCTTCGATATGATTGGAATTATAGGTAAGCTCAATCTGAACCTTATGATATATTCCTCCGGGAATACCCGATTCTTTTTCCATTCTAAGGCGTGAAAGAATGTCAGTCGTGATCTTGCCGGCGCGTTGTTTTCGCTCGGGTTTTTCTGCGTCATCCGGAATCAGCCACATTCCTTTATCGATTACTGCTCCCGGTACTCGACCTTTCTGGCAATAATTTCTAACGCTTCGTTCTGAAATATTCCATTTATTTGCCGCAGCACTGACGTCTATGAATCCCATATTTAACACCCTTTCAGCCTTAATAACATAGCTTATTATAACACATTCGGCAATTTATATCGAATTTACAACCGACAAACATCGCATATAAATTGCCAATGATGCATCAAGAACCTCCATGAAAAAGTCAAGAAAAAGAGCTGCTTCTTAGAATCTTGTTTTCTAAAAAGCAACTCTCATTTCTTCTGCAAATTTCCTGGCAGCTCCATCAGTTCCTTTGTAACGTAAATTAACTGTAATGCCCATCTCCCCCTCCTATTATATTTTTCCTGCTTCATGTAGATTTCATAGCCTTTACGTAAAGTGCTTCCTCAAAAACGAAACTATCATCAATATATAACAGATTGTCTTTGGCAGCATCAGCATTCCAAGCATAGGTACAACACCCGCGCCAACAGCTACAGGAATATAAAACGCAAATGAAAGCAGAATATACAGCCACATTAACCCAAACACTCTGTCCAAGCGTCTGTTTTTGAAGAACAACCAGCAAATGATTGTTCCAAGAAGCACAAAGGGTACGTTCCGTATAATCCCCCAGATCATATCACTGCTGTTTGTAAGCCATCCGTTCTGCGGGAAAAGACACAGCAATATCCTCACAGCTGCCAGGCAATAGATTACAATAGTCATTTTATGATTTTCTATCTCTGCATAATGGCTAAGAAAAATGTAATAGAGAAGCACATAGAACACTGTCATAGTAATAGATGTGACAAATTTTCCCACCCCAAGAGGAACCGTCATATCAGCATCTGAAAAATAGTTTAAGACCCTGGGTACAAGATGAAATGCGTCACCACAGCCTAAGACCAGCGCTGCAATGCCCATCAATTTCTCTGATTTACTTTTTGCCCGGCTTAGGATTATGATTCCGGAAATAATTGCAAACAAAAGATATAAAATATCAAACGATGATTCTCCATACTTCATGCCTTGTTTTCTCCTCTATATTTGTATCGTTAAAAATCTCTGTGTATACTCTCAAGGCTCTTAAAGCTCTTTTCCAGATGACAACATGATGGAACCTCAGGCCGTCAGATGGTTAGTGGTGCCATGATGTACAAAAATGTCTGAGGAATGCTGCATCCATCACGTTCCATCCTGGATCTCCGTTGGGACAATATCTAAGATCTCCGCATTTTTCAGTGTGCAGTACTGTGTGCCATCCTCGGTATAGATATCAAATTCACCCTCAACAGTCACCATGTCTCCATCCTGCGGGTAGTCCTCAGGATAGGAAAAAGCCTCTGTCGGCTGAAATTCGATTCCCTGGGCACAGCAGGCCGTGGCATCCATGATGAGGCATCCAAAATAGTGTTTCCCTGTAGCCATATCAAAGTAGTCCGAGTATACTCCTTCCATCCTGACCTTTGTGCCGGTAAATCTTTCAGGATAAAAGACCATGTTATAGACCTGTGAATAAACCATCGTGCTCGACATTTCTGTTAAGTCTATATAGTCCGGAATATC
>JAILPF010000472.1 GCA_024699575.1 Acetatifactor sp.
TATATTCCGAGATTACAGATTTTATTCAAAAGTGCTATCCACTCCTCTCCCGGAACCATCATAATGTTCTGCCCGATTTTCATAGGCGGCACATAATCCAGATCTCCCTTATGCCGTACGATTGTCTGAAAACGCAGTTGAAATCTACTTTCGTCCGCATTTAGGAAGAACATCAAATCTGCCAGATCTCTTGTCTGCATGTCAGGCAGCATCTCCGATATCCCCGCGCAGGGTTCAAAATTCATATATAGTACTTTTCCCTTCGGAGCAAGCAGGTTGCACAGTGTAAAGGCAAAAGAAGTCTGTAGGCTCCTTCTTACCGGAGAATACAAGCCAAGCAACGTTGCTCCATTCTTTCTCATCAATCTTGGAAATTGTTCGTTCACATTGTCCGCATAGATTTCCAGTAAATTCCGGTATACAAAATCGGCAGGCTGATATTTATCCACATTTTTTTTGTTTTCCCACCTGAGTAATCCACTTTCATTTAAAATCACTGTGCATCCATCATAAAATTTCTCCAGCTTGTCCTCATATACGGATTCTGCGACAACCAGCATACTGATTTCACACCCTGCCTCATCTTTTATCAGTTCTTCCGACAACGTATACACATGTATATCCCATGGCCGCTCCGGTCGGTTATTTAGGTATTCCGCCATGAGCCGCACATAATCTTCCTCCCGGTCAAGCAAAACCAGAATCTCTCGTTTCATCTTCTAGCAGACACCTCCCAGAAATAACAAAGCGGCTAGCAAAGTCGGACCGGACATGCAGATTCCGGCTGCCACGCGATCCGACTCATTGCGAAAGTAAAGTTTAAATGCATGATTCCGGCAGACATCCTCAACGTATTCAAAAAAATATTTCATACGCTCCAATCCGTTTTGCTCATATATAATTTTAAATAGAGAAATCATTGCTGCGAACAGCATAGAAATGATAAAAAACTTACAAAAACCCAGAAATGAAAAATAGATTGCGCATGCGCCATATAACTTAATATCCCCGGCGCCGAGCACCCCGATTCGAAACAGCGGATACAATAACAATATCCAACCGATTCCGGCAATAATACCCGGAACTGTTTCTGCAAGCCCATGGAGCACAAGCCCTCTGCAGCCTCCGGCTGCATATATTAGCACAGGCAGCCAATTGGGGATTCTCGCTTTCCGGTAGTCAAAGAAACACGCAATGCACAAAAACAGGCATAACACTATCACAAAGACTTCCTCCAATGTAATATTGTATTCTTCGAAAAAATGAGATGAAGTATCTCCGTCGATAAAAAGAACAATCTGAAATGATTTTCGTATGTTGTATTATAGCTTTTGTTTTTTCTTTTTGCAATAGATGAGAACGCGAAAAATTATTTTTGTGAGTTTTCTACAACATTCTGTAAAGTCCAATTCCGTAAAGCCCGATAAGCCCCGGAAATCCAAGAAATGCGACTGTCAAAACAGTAACCGCATTGACCCCGATTCCCAGAGATATCCCCCACATGTCAAGCCCCTTGTTCACAAAGTAAATGGCAATGGTCCCCAAAATACCTCGCAGTATAATGTTTAAAAGCCATTCAAATTTATACATTCGTATTCCCCCACAAGCCTTTCCATACATCTTATGGCGTTTTAGGCGCAAATATACATGCTGTTTTTGGAAAATCTACAAGAGACTGGTATATTTTCCATTTACTGTGGCTATACTTTTATCAATCCAGTGAAAGGCAGGACATTATGCGAGCAAATTATCATCAGTCTGTATCACAGTTCACACCTATTACCGAAGACTTATCCACCTTCGATCTAAAGGATTCCATAGAAAAAACCCGTCAGGCATTGGAAATCGCCTACGCGGGTTTTGATAACGTGATTGAGCAGGACTTAATCGACAGTTATATTTATGAAATTAATTCTCTCTCTAAACGCTATGAGCATTTAACCAGTCTGGCTACGACACAAGCGGAAAATACTGTGCCAAAATTATATCAGCATTCCCCGATTAAAGCCCTGGTCAGCCATGTTTTCGGCTAATGTATTTTTACCATATGTCAATCCTGCATATACGGTTTGTGAATTTCCCATCAGCGGACCGCTGTGATTCTGTTTTGCGACCTGCATATAAGCGTCGTGAAGGGGCTCAATCACGCGCCGGATTTCCTCCAAAAAGCTTGCATTTTCTTTCACCTGTGCGCGGGCAAGCCTTCTGATGCAGAATAGATACAGCTTCTGTAATTCTTTTGCCGGCTCATACTCGGCATGTAAAGACTGTATCAGTTCATTCAGGCAACCTCTCATTTTGCGGACTGCTTCCTGAAAAGCCATACTGTCATTTTGATCCAATGCATTCTCTGCATCCTCAAGATAGCACAGCAACATCTCATATAAAATCACTACCAAATCTGTAGCATTTGCCTGCGTAATTCTCAGCGTAAATTGCTGCTTACATTCCTTTGTCATTTGATCACCTCAAAATATCCCCACTTACTGTAACAGCTGCAGCACCTGTGAAGGTCTCTCATTTGCCTGAGCCAGCATAGATGTTCCAGCCTGTGATAAAGCTTATGAATAGTGAAGTAAGAAAAAGTTTTACATACAGAATATCATAGCAGAGCAACATAAGAAAGATG
>JAILPF010000494.1 GCA_024699575.1 Acetatifactor sp.
ACCAGAGATTTGCTTACAGCTTCCTTCAGATTCCACCTCACGATGGACACCCTTGCTGTTTAGCTATACACTTCCCACTATCTGGGCGCGTTCAGGACTTTCACCCGTTAGAGCGCGCCCATGGCGCGCAAACTACAAAAACGCACACCAATGAGTGTGCGTTTTAAATCTTTCTATGCCGATTAATTATTTATGAATTCCGCTCTTAATAATAGGACTTAATGGCTTATAGACAAGTAATGTGATAACGGAAACGCTGACACCTTTGATAATGTTTAAAGGTGCAACACATGCCATCACAAAGCTTACAATATCGTCCGATTTCACAAGCGGATTGACCTCACTTCCCATTGCCAGCAGTGCATCCAAAGGCATTCCGTAAAGCTCTGCAAAAGTAGGAAGAAGATACACTGCGTTCAATGCCGTTCCAAAGATAGTCATTACCACACTGCCGGTGATGCATGCAAAGATAGCCGATTTCTTGGTCTTACCGAAAGCATATACTACGGACGCCGGAAGGATGAAGCTGCATCCTACCAGGAAGTTCGCCAAATCGCCAACAAATGCTGTGCTGGTTCCTTTGATAAAGAGTTTTAACAAAATCTTGATAAACTCCATCATCACACCTGCAGCAGGACCAAATGCGAATGTACCAATCAAAATCGGAAGCTCACTGAAATCCAGTTTATAAAACACAGGTGCAAAGGGCAACGGGAACTCAAACAGCATCAAGATAACAGCCACAGCGGAAAACATGCCGACCATTGCCATCTTTCTCGTTCCAAAAACAGGTTCCTTCACGCCTCTTTTCTTTTGAGCAGCCTTCTCCAAAAGAACAGCGATGATAAACATCGCAACAATAATTCCCAAAAACTCCAGCACAAACACTGCATTTTGTGCAACATTTGAAAACAACTCACTCATTTAACAATCCTCCATTTTTCCTTAAATGTATTGGAAAATTCTTCAGCAGAAGCGTATCTTTGGCATTGCACCTGTTTGACGCGCAATAAAAACCCCGAACCATAACGATTCGGGGAATTACATACTTATCAAGCAGTTTTACTTTTATCTTCTCTCATCCAGACTTTACTGTTGGTCTCGGATTCTCACCGAATCAGCCGCAGCCGAAGCTGCAGGTCGCGGACTGAATGCGTACAGGCATGCCTGCCACAAATCACCGCCAGTAGGGAATTACACCCATCCCCGAAGAATTTTCTATATACGGTTTTGTTTCCGTGGGTATTATAACCTTACTTTTCAGAATATGCAAGTATAAATTGCATTTTTCCTGTCTATCCGGCATATACGACTACGAATGCATCCAGCCTCTAATCTGTGCAATCTCTTTGGCATATCCTTCATCATCATTGGGTGTCTCCAATATAAAAGGCAGATTTTGTAAAGCAGGATGATTCACAATCCGCTCCATGGCCTCCTTGCCAATATATCCTTCGCCAATTTTGGCATGGCGATCTTTATGGGAAGACACCGGATTCATGCTGTCATTGATATGAATCGCTTTCAGGCGTTCAAGCCCAATCACTCTGTCAAACTCATCCATCACTTCATCGAGCTTATCCACAATATCGTAGCCGCCATCCCAGACATGACAGGTATCCAGACAAACACCGATTTTATCCTGCAAGGTTATCAAATCAATAATTCTTCTGATTTCCTCAAAATTTCTGCCGACTTCACTGCCTTTGCCTGCCATAGTTTCCAGAAGCACCGTGGTCTGTTGCTCTTCCCACATAGCTTTATTCAAAGCCTCTGCAATCAGAGGAATCGCTACATCCTCTCCCTGTCCCACGTGAGAGCCCGGGTGAAAATTATAGTAGTTTCCAGGAAGGTATTCCATGCGTTTTAAGTCTTCTGCCAGTGCATTCCGTGAAAACTCTCTGACCTCCGGTTTTTCAGCACAGACATTCATAGTGTACGGGCCATGGGCCACCAGGGGGCCAAAATGATGTTGCTTCATGAAGGCTTTCAAAGCCTCAGTATCCTCAGGATCAATCGCTTTAGCAGCGCCTCCCCGGGGATTTCTTGTAAAGAAAGCAAAGGTATCCCCGCCAAGGGAAAGCGCTGCTTTCCCCATGGCAAGAAATCCCTTTGACGTAGACAAATGATTCCCGATGTAAATCATATATACTCCTATGGTTCTGTTCTACTTTTATTGCGGTTTGATTTTCATAGTCAGACCGATACGTTTCTTGGGCACATCCACGCTTAAAACCTGTACCTCAACGATATCTCCTACGCTGACTGCCTCCAGTGGATGCTTAATAAAGCGGTCGGTAATCTGCGAAATGTGAACCAGTCCGTCCTGATGTACACCAATGTCCACAAACACACCGAAATCGATGACGTTTCGAACAGTCCCTTTCAAAATCATGCCCGGTTTCAAATCCTTCATATCCAGCACATCGCTTCGAAGAATCGGCTTCGGCATATCATCACGAGGGTCTCTGGCAGGTTTTTCCAGTTCCTTCAGAATATCGGTCAAAGTGATTTCACCGATTCCAAGCTCCTCTGCCAGATGCTTCTTATCTTTGATTCTTCTCTCAAGTCCGGAAGTAGAAACAGCTGTCTGTAAAGCAGCATCAGCATGTGCGTTGGAACCTGCTTTTGACTGCTCTCCTTCAAACACAACTCCACCCATGGCCGCTGCCAATGCTTTTCCCATAGCCGTATTGGTATTGCTTACCTTTACCTGCTTCTGTACCGGCTTTTTCTCCTTGGGTGCCGGAGTTTTCTTTACAGCAGCCTGTGCCGTCTTGGATTTTTTCTGAGCTTCCTTCACATCTTCCATGGTAAGACCCAGTTTTTCCATCAGCTTCTCGCATGCTTCATAGGATTCCGGATGTACACTGGTGGCATCCAACGGATTGTCTCCATCCAAAATTCTCATAAATCCGGCACACTGTTCAAATGCCTTGGGCCCCAGCTTTGCCACCTTTAAAAGCTGCTTTCTGTTGGTAAAGCGACCGTTTGTCTCTCGATAATCAACAATATTCTTAGCAATCGTCTTATTGATACCGGAAATATACTCAAGCAAGGACACCGATGCGGTGTTCAGATCCACGCCAACCTTATTTACACTGTCCTCAACTACTCCGGAAAGTGCCTCACTGAGTTTTTTCTGATTCATATCATGCTGATACTGTCCGACACCGATGGACTGCGGATCGATTTTGACCAATTCAGCCAACGGGTCCTGCAATCTGCGGGCGATGGATGCAGCACTTCTCTGTCCCACATCAAAGTTAGGAAACTCCTCGGTTGCCAGCTTACTTGCAGAGTAAACAGACGCTCCCGCCTCGTTGACAATCACATACTGAACCGGTCTGTCCAGTTCTTTTAACAGTTCCACGATTACCTGCTCTGATTCCCTGGATGCAGTTCCGTTTCCGACAGAGATCAAATCCACATTATATTTTTTAATCAGTTTCTTTAATTCAGCCTTTGCTTCCTCCACTTTGTTCTGTGGCGCAGTAGGATAAATCACTTTCGTGTCAAGTACTTTACCGGTAGGGTCTACAACCGCGAGCTTGCATCCTGTTCTGAAAGCAGGATCCCATCCCAGCACTACCTTACCTGCGATAGGTGGCTGCAGCAAAAGCTGTTCCAGATTTTTGCCAAATACTGTAATCGCTCCATCCTCAGCCTTCTCGGTCAGATCATTTCTGATTTCACGCTCAATGGCAGGTGCAATCAATCTGTCATAGCTGTCCGCTACAATATCCTTTAAGACCGGTGTTGTAAACCGGTTGTCTGACGTGATAGTTTTTTTCTCGAGGTACTGGAGGATTCTCTCCACCGGGGCATTGACTTTCACAGTCAACACCTTTTCTGCCTCACCACGATTTAAAGCAAGCACCCTGTGTCCGGCAATCTTTTTCACCGGCTCTTCGAAGTTGTAATACATCTCGTAGACGCTCTGTGCCTTCTCATCCTTTGCCGTACTTGTGATAACGCCCTCATCCATAGTGATATTTCTGATATAAAGTCTGTGATCAGCCTCATCGGAAATGCTTTCGGCGATAATATCCTTAGCTCCCTGCAATGCTTCTTCTGCGCTTGCAACCCCTTTTTCCTCAGAGATATACTTTGCAGCTTCCTCTTCCACCGGCGCAGTTGCATTTTGTGCCAAAATAAAATCAGCCAGCCCCTGAAGTCCTTTTTCCTTTGCCACACTCGCTCTGGTTTTTCTCTTGGGTCTGTACGGACGGTATAAATCCTCCACGAGCACCAGGGTCTGGGCTTCCAGAATCTTGCTCTTTAACTCCTCTGTCAGTGCGCCCTGTTCCTCTATACTCTTGATGACCTGCTCCTTCTTCTCCTCAAGATTGCGCAGATACACCAGTCTCTCATGCAGATTTCTAAGCTGTTCATCATTTAAGGAGCCTGTCACTTCCTTACGATATCTGGAGATGAAAGGAATCGTATTTCCCTCATCAATCAGTTTCACAGCCGCTTCAACCTGCCACTTTTCTACTTTTAATTCTTCCTTTAATTGCAGTATGATATCCATTGCTTACCATCCTTTATGTGTACTTGTCCATCTTTGCACGGACAATATATATTATACCATAGAGGCTCAAGCCGGGCAATCCCGAAGGAATGATTCGGTTACGCCGTTTGTTGACAGCATATTTTTTGTGTTGTATGATATTTTATAACTTTTCAAACATTGAAAATGAATCACTAAGGAGTACAAAATGGATTACCAGCCAAACATGGAACAACAAATCAATAACGATAAATTTTCCATAGCCTCTTTCGTCTGTGGACTGCTCTCGCTGGTGCTTTGCTGCATGGTATTTTTCTCCATTCCGCTGGGTGCTCTTGGCATCCTCTTTGCCATACTGAGCAGGCGCTCCAACAGACAGATGAACCTCTTAAGCAAAGTTGGCATCTGGCTTTCGGTTGTCGGTATTTTATACGGAGTCTTCTCATTTGTACGCATTGTCAGAGAGATACCGGTTTTATTAAACGATCCTGCCTATGTCAGTATGTTGGATTCCTATTATGAACAACTGACCGGTCAGACCTTCTTTGAATATTGGGAAAATTATGGAAATTAGAGGTAATCGACTATGAATAAATATAAAACCTCCGCCGAATTAAAAGATTCCGCAAGAGAGATTCTCCGCGGAAAATATGGAAGTGCTGTGCTGACCATCTTCGTCATGTTTCTGGCGAACAGTCTCATTGTGTTTGTACCTACTCTGATTATCTCAATGATTACATTGATCATTGAGATGGTTGTAGGTGGCGTATCTTCTCTTGTCACATTTATTTTGGGGCAGGTGGTATCCTTCATTGCTCTGGTTGTCGTTGGACTGTTAAAGCCCGGAATCGCCCTTTACTTTTTAAATATCACATGCGGACGAAAAGCAGCAACCTCCGATTTGATGTACGGAATTCAATGGGATTTTCAAAAAACCTTGAAGCTTTCCCTCGTTTTTTCTGTAATTGAGTTTTTTTGCCTGCTTCCGTATGGTTTCCTTGAAAGTCCTCTTCTTTCACTGGTTCCGATTGAGCGATTTTTGTACGCACAGCCGGCTCAGCTGATTGGTATATTGCTCTCTACTCTGATAACACTGCCTCTGTCTTTGGTATATTATCTGATGCTGGATTTTCCATCCTACAGCGTAGCGCAGCTACTTAAGCAAAGCATCCGATTGATGAAATGTAATAACCTGCGGATGTTGTATCTGCATCTTAGCTTCCTTCCACTGGAGTTTTTGGGTGTCTGCTCACTTGGCGTAGGATTTTTATGGATTCTCCCCTATCTTAATGTAACTAAGGTTCTGTTTTTCTTAAACCTTATGAAACCTGATTCAGCCGCAGAATAAAATGGTAGGAATAATAAATGTTAGAGCTTACAGATTTTTTCCCGATTTGGGATCAACTCACAACTGCACAACAAAAAAGATTACTGGATACCGTACGTCCCCAGTCCGTGAATGCCGGTGCGACTATTCACAATGGTTCCATGGACTGCACCGGACTTTTGTTGATTCAATCCGGGCAGCTTCGTGCTTTTATCACTTCCCCGGATGGTCGTGAAATCACAATCTATCGTCTTTTGGATCGCGATATCTGTCTCTTCTCCGCCTCCTGCATGATTCAGAGTCTCCAGTTCGACATCACGGTAGAGGCGGAGAAGAATACGCAGTTCCTGCGCATCCCCTCCGATGTCTACAAGCAAATCATGGAAGAATCTGCTGTTCTCGCCAATTATACAAATCAGCTGATGGCCAGCCGTTTTTCCGATGTCATGTGGCTTGTGGAACAAATCATGTGGAAGAGTTTTGATCAAAGGCTCGCTTCCTTTTTACTGGAAGAAGCCGCATTAGAAAACACTCTGACTCTGAAAATCACTCACGAAGCCATCGCCAATCACCTTGGTACCGCCAGAGAGGTGGTAACCAGAATGCTCCATTATTTTCAAGCAGAAGGCATGGTAAAGCTCACCCGCGGAACCATTGAGATTATCGACCAAGTAAGCCTTTCCCGTTTTGAAGATGTAGAAAAATAAAGAATCCACCACGTCAAGCTGATGTCTGGCGTGGGGGATTCTTCTTTATTCTCAGTTTTTACCGATCCATACCACATGGATAAGTCTTTTCCGCAGCAGCCCGATCTTTTTTTACTACCTGATACAGGCGGTAACCGCCGGAAAGATTATAACAATCAAAGCCTTCCTGAGCCAGCATACGGTTTGCTATATAGCTTCTCAAACCACTCTGGCACATTACATACAATGGCTTGTCTTTCGGAAGTTCATCCAGGTGTTTACGTAGTTCATCCACCGGAATGTGCAAGAAACCACCCACATGTCCGTCATCAAACTCACCCTTGGTACGAACGTCCAAAAGTGTCACAGAACCATCCTGAGGAAGGGATTCTATCTCATTATAATGGAATTGTTTCAACTTACCGGTTGCAATATTTTCAATCATGAAGCCTGCCATGTTGACGGGATCCTTGGCTGAAGAATATGGAGGTGCATAAGCCAAATCCAGTTCTGCAAGATCCGGTCCGGTCATTCCTGCACGCATTGCTGTAGCAATGACGTCGATTCTCTTGTCCGCTCCGTCACTTCCCACAATCTGGGCACCCAAAATCTTCCAGGTTCCTTTTTCAAACAGCATTTTCATATTCAATACTTTTCCGCCGGGGTAATAGCCTGCATGGTTTGCCGGAGAAAGATATACTCTCTCATAGGAAATACCTGCCTTTTTGGCAGCCTCTTCCTTGATACCGGTGGAGGCAACCGTCATATCGAACAATTTAATAACAGAAGAGCCCTGAGCCCCCTTATAATGGCTGTCCAGACCGCAGATATTGTCCGCAGCGATTCTTCCCTGCTTGTTTGCCGGTCCTGCAAGAGGAATCAAGGTGTCCTCACCGGTGACAAAGTTCTTAATCTGTACCGCATCGCCCACTGCGTAGATATCCGGAACCGATGTCTCCATCTTATCATTCACTGCAATGCTTCCTCTGATTCCCAGTTCCAGCCCCGCTTCCTTTGCAAGCGCTGTATCCGGTGTCACCCCGATTGCCAGAACGACCATTTCCGTCTCAAGGATGGCACCACCCTTTAAGGAGACTTTCAGTCCTTTTTCTGTTTCCTCGAAACCTTCCACAGAATTCCCTAACAAAAGTTCAATTCCTTTGGAGCGAAGCTTTGCATGCACAAAGCTTGCCATATCCGCATCCAGCTGGTTCATCAGCTGCTTTTGCATCTCTACTACAGTTACTGAGATTCCGGCTTCTTTCATATTCTCTGCAAGTTCCAGACCAATAAATCCACCGCCCACAAGTACCGCACTCCCAGGTTTATTATCCTCAATATATTTCCGGATGTTCAGTGTATCTTCTACTGTGCGCAATGTGAAGATTTTCTCACTGTCCACCCCGGGGAAAGGAGGTCTGGCAGGTCTTGCACCCGGTGAAAGTACCAGTTTGTCGTAAGTTTCCTCAAACACTTCATCCGTATCCAGGTTGTGCACGGTCACAGTCTTTTTCTCCGGGTGGATTGCCGTAACCTCATGATGAACCCGCATATCAATCTCAAATCTTCTTTTGAAGCTTGCCGGAGTCTGCAGAGTAAGTTCCTCTCTGTCTGTAATAATTCCACCCACATAGTAGGGTAATCCGCAATTGGCGTAGGAAATATATCCCGAGCGCTCAAACACTGTAATCTGTGCCTTTTCATCCAATCTTCTGATACGTGCCGCTGCGGAAGCACCGCCTGCAACACCACCGACAATCACAACCTTTTGCATTATCTCTCCACCTTTCCTGAATAACCTGAAATTCCACCGATATTGTTGACTACTTCATAGCCCATTCTGACAAGCATCGCAGTAGCCTGTGAACTTCTTCCGCCGCTTAGGCAATACACATAAAGGGGGGTTTTCTTGTTAGGCACCACTCTGCTTATCATACCCAAATTAGATAAAGGAACATTTTTGCTGCCCGGTATGTGTCCGGAAGCATATTCGTCCTCCTCTCTGACATCTATCAAAGCTGCCCCCTTCGCCTCCTGATACATTTGCACACCCTGATTGATATCAGGGCCTCTGAAGAAATCAAAAATACTCATCGCGTCCTCCTTTGTTAAATCATTCTCAGGATGTCTGCCTTGGGTCTGGCGCCCACAGCACGCTCGCTAACCTTACCATCCTTCATAACAACCAGTGTCGGAATGCTCATCACATTGAATGCGCTCGCAAGTTCGGGCTGCTCATCTACATTAACCTTGCATACCTTAATATCGGAACGTTCCTGTGCAATCTCATCGATTACAGGACTTACCATTCTGCAAGGTCCACACCAACTTGCCCAGAAATCGATAAGTACCGGCTTATCACTCTTTACTGCTTCTTTCTCAAAATTATCTCTTGTTAATGCTAATGCTGACATATTTGTATCCTCCTATCAACTGAATTTGCTTTGTTGATATTGAGTATACCCTTTTTTATTTTTTCTTCTGTGACATTATCACATAATGAACCATCTATACAAAAACAGCCACAAATCACAACCTTCTGCCGCGACTGTAGCTGTCTTTTTATAAAATATTATCTTTTAGAAATCGTCGTTGTCCGCATCGGCGCTCATCTGTCCGCCAAGGCTCTTCCACTTCAGATATCCTGTGATAAACGGATCCAGCTTGCCGTCC